>NZ_CAWUDL010000006.1:0-112847 GCF_963920945.1 Anabaena sp. CCY 9402-a | reverse complement strand
TTCTTGGCAACAATGCCTACTTTACATCACTTTGAGCCTTAACTGAACCGTATTGCTCTATGGTGAGGTAGATCATGGCGAAAGAAAAACAATTGCTAGAACACTGGCGAGAACTCACACCCGAAAAACAGCAAAAAGTTTTGGAGTTTGTTGAATCGCTAAAATCTGAATCTGAAGCAACATCAATCAATACAGAATATATTCCACAAACACCTTTAGCCCAGAAACTGTGGGAAATTCGGCAACGTGCGATGACCTCTGGTCGGTCGGAGACCATCGCTTCTGGCATAAAATTACTCACAGCAGCAGAAATTGAACAAGAACTCGCTGAACATCGGGGAGGATACCGTGAGTCGTAAGAAGACTTACATCGACTCTGGGGTTCTCATCGCTGCTTTTCGGGGTGTTCAGTCAATCGGCATTCAAGCAAACACTATTCTTAATGATGACAATCGGGAATTTGTATCGAGCCAATTTGTCAAGTTAGAAGTAGTGCCTAAAGCAATTTATAATCAACAGCAAGACGAAATAGACTTCTACGAAACCTTCTTTAGTGCTGTTAGCTATTGGGCAACAGACTTGGAGCAAATTTCACAAGATGCTTATCAACTTTCCTCTCTCTACGGTTTAGCTTCCAGCATTTTTAACATTGGGGCGCACACTAGAAGAATGTGCGGCGAGATATCGCGGATTTTGTCGGAAATATAAACCAAAAGTAAAGCCAGAGAAGCGAAATCACTGGGGGAGTCGCTTTTTACCTTCGATTGTTAAGGGTGGGAAGGCTAAAAAGTCGTCGCCTGGGCAGATGAGTTTACCTTGGGATAAGCAGAGGGTGACGGAATCTACTGAGGTGCATGAGGTAGCAGAAAAATTTATTCACGCAAATTGTTATCAGCCGCCCGTGCCAGGTATCCGAACTGTGAAATGTTGATTATTGCGTGGAAAATGAGGCTGTGATAAATGTTTACAAACTTCTGAAAGCTTTATATGTTACATTTTACAAGTCTCGACGCGAGAGAAGAGAAGAGGTTGATAGTGAAAAAAATATTCTTTTCTATCAACAGTGGTATAAGTTAATTGGTAAGTATAATGGTAAGTGTCCCTTGGGGGCATCCACAGCTTTTATACTCGGTAAGTGTCCCTTGGGGGCATCCTTTGTATATACTATGTCATTTAAGCTAATCCAGCTTTGCTTCACTCTCCACTCCACGCGATCGCCTAAGCGACAATAAGCTTCGTATCTTTCGTAATATTCGTCTCTCACTTTACCACCAAAACGAGTATATATCCATTTGAAGGGAACAAGAACCTTCTTGAAAGGTGAACTTGTTCGACTTCCTTCTAAAATTCCGCCCACACTGAGATAAATTTCTTTTTGAACACTAAACCCAAAGTGTCCATTGCTGTAATTGACCCATAATTGATCAATAATTCTCAAATCTTCGCAGGGAAATTGGAGAATGTCATCTAGTCCCAGATAGCCTTGTTGTTCCCGTCCCGCGACTTCCAACATCACCGTTAATGTTTCCTCGTCCGCTTCTTTCCACTTACCTGCTGCTAGGTAGTAAGCAAGTTGTGCATAGCGATTAGGTACTTGAAACCGCAGAAGTTTTATTTTACCATCAACATTTTGTTCTGGTTTTAATGCTTGTCTGTAACAAATTTCCGGTTCACCTAATTCTTGGCGACTTCTTAAACTCAACCAAGCACAAAAACGATTAGCATCCCAAAAGCTAATATTAGTTACATCCTGTTGTGCTTGTTTTCTATTAGATAAGATACTTGGAGAACTCGTTTGATTTAAAAATAGTTGATACTCTGCCCAATTTACATAGCTAGTATCAATTTTTTCAGCATTACTAAAATGACTTTCATCTATCAGCAAATCATAATTTAACCGACTCAGACGGTCGGCAAGCTTGACCTCTGCTGCTATAGTAAACTCGTCTAAGTTATCAGATTCCAGCCCCTGTTCAAACCTTTCTTTTAGTTGTTTTTGTACAATTGGATCTATTTGTGGTCTTTCCTCTCTCCAGCATTGATACACAAGTGTAAGCACTGCTACTGTGGTATGATTTAGGGCATATTGAATTAAGTTAGTTGCATTTGTCTGGGCAACATAAAAACGAATTGTTTCTCGCCACCAACCCAGCTTTGTTTCATCAGATAATGCTTGTAACAATATATTTTCTTGTCTAGTTTCTTTGATTTCCAGAGCCGCTAAATATTCTTGAAAAGTTTTGTGAGCAAATTCATAAATTCCCTCTTTTTGCCTCTGAATTAATATCTCTCGCACACCCAAATTATCCTTAGTAATGAATTCTTCTGGAGAAAATGTTTGTGCTGTCCGCGTCAATGTAGCTAATTTTTCTTGAATAAGTGATTCAGCATTAAATGTTTTGTCATCATTTAAAGATGTATCTAATGTAAATCCTTGAGTATTTTCTTGCATTAATTTCAGTGCCAAAGAACGTAAAACGATCAGTTTATCTTTAGCAAAGAAAATTATGGGTATTTGTTTAGCTTGCTGACGTTTCTCTAATAATACTTTAAATATTTCTTCGTATAAATCTACTTTACTTGTAGACAAAATACCGTGTTCTTGATAGCTAATAGCAATCATATTTAGCAGTAGAGGATTTTTCGCCATCAATCTCAATGATGGCGACGTATCAATTTGTTCTATCAATCTCTTTGATGATTCGGTTATTTTTTGCTTAACTCTTGAGTCTACCTTACTAACATTGTCTTGTATGAGATTTTCATACCATTTTTTAATAAATTCGTTGCGTTCCTCTCGGTTAAATGGCTGGACTTCCAACTCTAAGATATTCTCTTGCAGTTGTGCTTTTCTATAACCTTCTGGGCGTGAAGTGAGAATAAATAAAGTATTACGGTATTGCTTAATTTGGCTATCGACCCATTTGCTGACTTTTTGTCGTTCGCTATCATCAGATATTTCATCTATTCCATCCAGCATAATCAAACACTTGTTTTGCTGGAGTTGTTCAGCAAACCAACCTTTGATGGGTGAGAGCTTTTCGACTGTTTTTTCAATTACCTCTGTTAATGTTGGCTCTGGTGTTTGAATAATATGTGAATAGACTTCCCGCAGTATGAGTAAAACGGGAATTAGCTTAGGAGCTTTACTATGTAACTTACTTTGTCTGCGGGTAGCATACATCAAAGTAATGTATCTGAGAAGAGTTGATTTCCCAGAACCAGGCGCACCTAAAATAGCAAGTCGTTTACACGATTTAGGACTTGCCATTTTAAATAACAAATCACCAATTTTCTGCTGTTCTAATGGGTTAAATATATTTTGAGAAGTTTGTTCTTCTTCTTTCTCACTTAGTAATATGTCCTGAGACATCTTCTCAAGAGCTTTGCGCTCCATTTTGAGTGGAACAAATACATTTTCTAATAGGAATCCTCCCTTATTTATGCCCCGATTTTCATACTCGGTACAGTCATCCTTTAATTGCTCATAATATTTGTATTTAAAAGGCGAGGTTCGCTTTTCCCATAAATCTACAAACTTTACCCAAACAACCAAAGCTATCCTATCGAAATTGCTGAATATCCAGTCTAGTAGTTTATCTATGCGTTGATCGATACGTGGAATGAGTTTTTTACCAAACCAGACAGCAACAGCCGCTACTGCACACAACCCCGCTTTTTTCCATTCCGAGTTACGGGCGAAATGAAATGCAAGCCAGAACAAAGCCCCAGAAATACCGAAATTAATCAGTTTTGACTTAACGAGTTGCTTAACACTTTCCGGCGTTATGGATATGTTTTGGTCTTTTGGGTCTTCTGCCATCGATCACTTGTGGAGTGAAACCTGCTCTTAGGAGTATAAGCGATCGCAGTTTCTGAAAAAATACGTATCGAAGTTTTATCAAGCTTCTGGTTCAACATCAAGGGATGTCTAACGACAAACTGCGATCGCATCTACGCAATTAGACGTTTCACTAAGTAAAAATGCTTAAGTATCGGATCATTGTTTGTCAGAAAAAGTTGATAATCCTCTTCTCATCTCAAGGATCACAGAGACAGAATCATCAAAGAAAAAATTGCCATTGTTCTTACTTACAAGCTCCAGAAGCTTGGCTAAGATTGAGGCTACTATTACAATGGACACTATTGATCAATGAGGAAAACGAGGCAAACGAATGACTCAGGTACTTCTAGGAGAGAACGAAGGAATCGATTCAGCTTTACGTCGGTTCAAGCGTCAAGTATCTAAGGCTGGTATATTAGCTGATGTAAAGTATCATCGGCACTTTGAAACACCGTTAGAAAAACGCAAACGGAAAGCAGTGTCAGCTAGACGTAAAAAACGTTTTCAATAAGCCAATTCGGTTTGGTATGTGTGTTGCTTGAGGAAAATCACCTAGAAAGGCGACATTGACTTACCACTAATTATTTTTGAGAAGAATCAAGCAGTATGTACCGCACCCCAGATGGGGTGTGGGTATATAGCTGTTAGTTAAAATACATCTGCACATATGAAATAGATGACAGGTGACAGGTGACAGGTGAGAGGGGATTGGGGACTGGGGACAGAACTCAATGACGAAAATACGTGATTGTTGCGTAAGTCCTGAACCAAAAAAATTAAGATTTAGAAACCTCAATAGTACGACTATTACAACGGTTCATAGCCTTTTCTACTCCTTGTTTGAGGCTCAGTTCTACACATTCACCTACGAACTGGAGTACAAGAGACATCAGCTGATTTTCGGCTGAGGTAAATTTTCCCAACACATAGGAAACAGTATCTGAATTGTCGTTATTGGCTGTATCTTTGGGTTTACCAATACCGATACGTAAGCGAGGGAAATTTTGCGTGTTAAGATGAGCGATCGCACTCTTCACACCATTATGTCCCCCAGCCGAACCAGATAAGCGCAGGCGCGTTTTTCCTAAAGGTAAATCCAGATCATCATAAATCACCAGCACAGACTCCGGTGGCAGCTTATACCAACTTGTCACCGCTTGTATAGACTGTCCTGAGCGATTCATATAAGTTAAAGGCTTGAGTAAGCGGATTTTGACCCCTCCTGGTGCAGTTCCTTCACCGTATTCTCCTTGGAACTTGCGATTTTCCGCCAAGGAAATGTGCCAGGAACGAGCTAGAGCTTCAATAGCCGCAAAGCCGATATTATGGCGAGTTTGGTCATATTTAGGCTCTGGATTCCCCAACCCGACAATGAGTTGAGGAATTACCAAAGCCGATGGCGTAACAGTTTCTGTCATCTTCTTTCTAGTCAATCGATTCGCAGCAGTTACTTAAGTTACTGGGGAAGAACCAGCACTCTCCTGCTCTGATTTAACTGCTTCGATTTTTTTGGGTTCAATTTCCGCAGTAGTTTTAACAGCCTCTTCCAGTTGTTCAGCTTCCCGCTTAAACTCACTCTGGAACTCATTAGAGGCTTCTTGAAAACCGCGAATTGCTTTACCCAAACTCCGTCCAATTTCTGGCAACTTTTTGGGGCCAAAAATTAACAGTGCGACAGTCATAATTACAGCCATTTCCGGTAAACCGATACCAAAAATATTCACGCGGTTTCTCCTCTTTTTTTAACGTGTATGCAGTTGCTAGTGGTTGAGTGGGGATTTGGTACTCTCACTTTTTACGGTATCTGGAAAACCCTACAAGGAGCAGCCACTGCGTTGCGCGGGTTTCCCGCGTTGTAGCAAGTGGCGTTAGAGGGTTTAACTTTTCCCCCTTCCCTAGTAGGGAAGGGGGTTAGGGGGTTAGGTTTCGCGTTAGCTTTTCCACATAACGTGAAAAGCCAGACTTGGTACTGGGTACTGGGGATTTGGATGTTCTCCCCCTACTCCCCCAACGTCCCATTCCCTCACATATTAAGCCTAACTTTTTCAGAAGCAAAGACACAAAAAAACCCGGACAAGCCGGGTAGAGGTCTGCTAACTAACTATGTCAGCTTAGTTGCTGTGTATTAGTTATCTACCAACCTACTCTGACATCCTGAATCAGGATCGACTTATTGTAAAGTTGCAGGATAATTAGCAAGAACACGAAAAATAGACCCATAAAAATAGCCATTACTGGGGTTGTTCCCCAGCCAGGAGCTACTTTACCATACTCAGAATTTAAAGGTCTCAGGATATCTCCCAACCTAGTCCGTTGTGCCATAGTTCACCTAAGATTCACCTAAGATTAGTTGCCAAAGCTTTTTTTAATCTTCTGTAATATTCTATAAGAATAGCACTCATAATCTATAAATCACTTATGGAACCCGCAATAGTTCTTATCATTTCTGTGGCTGTGGTCATCGTTGGGATTACTGGGTATGGAGTTTACACTTCTTTCGGCCCTCCTAGCAGGGAATTGGCAGACCCTTATGATGATCACGAAGATTAAACAAATTAAGGGCTAAAAACAGGAAATAGGTTTAGATAAGCCTGAAAGCCCTTATGTAGAGACGCGATTCATCGCGTCTGAATCACCAAATTTCTAAGTAGACAAGAGTGTAAGCAGTTTATCCCTCTACTTACTTGGGGGTATGACTCTAAAGCTAGCTATTTTCCAAGGTGTGACTAATGATAATTTTTGAGTAGGACGTTCTAATAAATCTACTTGTTCACCTAGAGTTAAGCCTAAATCACTCTGTAAAGATAACTCTGCTGTTGCCCCTTGTGACTCGTAACATCGGATAATTATTTTATCTGGTTCGTCTTCTGCTGGTTTTACAGCCATTAAGACTAAATTTTCGGCTGATAAATTTAAGAAACTTAGCTTGTCTTGATTCGGGTGTGGGGCGTGGGGTGTGGGATTTAGGATTACTTGCAAGGGAATGTTTAATTCGTAACCCCGTCTGACCGTCTGGGATGATTCCCAGCTACCTGCGTGAGGATACAAAGCATACGTAAATTCGTGTAAGCCTCGGTCTGCTTGTGAGTCAGGCCAATTGGGACTGCGTAGGAGGGTGAGACGTAGTTGTTGGGGTTGGACATCGTAACCATATTTACAATCATTGAGTAAGCTAACTCCGTAAATACCCTCATTAGTTGTTTCAGTCAAATCAGCCCAACGTAAAGCAGGAACTTCCCATTTAGCTTTTTCCTGTGGAGTTTCTGGTTTAGTAGGACGACGAATTACACCACAGGGAATTTCGTAGGTAGCAAAGTCGGTTGTCACATTGAGAGGAAAAGCTGCTTTCACTAACACCTGATTTTCTTGCCAATTAACTCTAGAGGCAATTTTTAATAGTGGTGAACCAGCTTGCAAAATGTAGTCTTGGCAAAATTCTGAGTCTCCCAACTGACGCACTACACGCAGGCGAGTTTGCACTAGTCCTTGTTCTAGCCATTCTATAGATTTGAGGTGAGTGGCTGGTAATGGATGCTGGGTGTAATTGGGGTCAATGTTCCAAGCGTCCCAATATTGACCACTGTCTTTAAAGCCTTGTAATTGATTACCTGCACCGTTTAAGATTTCCCGTTGGTTGGTTTTGTCAAAAACACTTGATAAATCTCCGGTGTCGGGGTCTATCACAACCCGCAAGTATTCGTTTTCTAGAATGAATTCGGGTGGTGTTGGAAATTTGGGAGATGTCGAAGATGTGGGGGACAGCCAAAATAAGCGATAGCCGACTGGGGGAATTTCGGTGGCGAGGAACAGTAGGCTTGAGGTTTCAGATAATTGGGAGGTGAGTAAGTTTCCTGTAGTGTCGTAAACTTGCCATTGTTGATTGGTTGTAGGTAAGGTGACAGATACTACCTCAGAGCGTTGCCAGTTGAGAGAATTGAAAACGAAAATTGGCAAACTGTCGGGATTTGGTGGCTCTGATGGGGTAAAGTGAGATGCGATCGCTTCTAATGATTCTTTTAATATCTTCGTTCCTGTTTGTTGGACTTGTTCCCATTCGGGTAACGCATCTGTATAAACTTGGGTAATTGATGAACCCGGTAAAATATCGTGAAATTGGTTAAATAATACTAGCTTCCAAGCGGCTTCGATTTCGGCTTGAGGATATTCCACATCGCAAATCACTTTAGCGAAAGTAGCAAACAGTTCAGCTTGATACAGTAAATTTTCACTACTCCTATTCCAAAGTTTTTGGTCAGCGTGGGTGGTGTAGCAACCGCGATGGAATTCTAAATAGAGTTCGTCATCCCAAATGGGGAATTGGGAATTGGGAATTGGGAATTGGGAATCAAAAATACTTGTCTCCCTTATCTCCCTGCTCCCTGCCCCCTGCTCCCTGCCCCCTGCCCCCTGCCCCCTGCCCCCTGCCTCAATTTCCCGGAGATATTTTTCAGATGTTGTAAATTCTAAATCTGGGAAAAATGGCGAATCTTGCCAGCGTTGGGCGGTTTCTAACATATCACGGGTGGGGCCGCCGCCGTGGTCGCCGACACCAGGAAGCCAAAGGGATGCGGTTAAATTGGTTTGGGCTTGCCATTCTAAAGAATAGGCTGCCATTTTTATGGGGTCAATACCTTCGCCGATGGGTGCAGACATATAACTAAATATTTGGCTACCGTCAGGCGATCGCCACCAAAAAGCCCCATAATCAAATTTATTAGTATCATTCCAGCGCAGTTTCTGAGTAACAAAATATTCAATCCCAGCGTTAGCCAAAAACTGCGGTAAAGTTGCACAAAACCCAAAGGTATCGGGAAGCCAAACCACAGTCATCAACTTGCCGAATTTTTCTTGGGCGTAGCGTTGACCATACAATAGTTGACGAACTATAGATTCCCCAGCAATCAAGTTTAAGTCTGGTTCTACCCAAAAACCGCCGACAACTTCCCACACTCCATCAGCTACTTTTTGTTGAATGGTTTTAAATAAATCTGGGCGATGTGCTTCTACCCAAGCGTAAAGGGACGGGGTGGAATGACAGAAAATTAATTCGGGGAAATCTTGCTGTAGCTTGAGGACTGACTCAAAGGTGTTTTGGGTTGCATTCCAGGTTTCACTCACAGGCCATAGCCACGCTAAATCTAGATGTGCGTGTCCTAGTAGATAGATTTTAAATTCGGATGCAGATGTATGCAGGTGCTTGATGAGGTGTTGACGGAGGGTGATGAGGGTTTCTGGTGTGTGGGCGGGGAATTGATTGATAATGGATGCTAAAGTATCTAGTTTTTCTGGGGCGGATTGTTCTAGATATAGCTGCAATATTGCCAACTCATCGGCGATCAAACCGGGATCAGGATGATTATAATCTGTAGATTCGTATATGAGTAGCGATCGCACCAACGCACCGTCACAATGTCCCGGACTGACTAGCCGCAAAGCCACAGTAAATTCTTCCCCTGGTGTCACCTCTGGACTGAGCAACACCCTAGGCGTACAATCAAATAAATCCCCCTCTAATACTAATTCCCCATTAACATAAATCTTGGCTGAGTCTGCCCACCATAGCAACGACAACCGCAATGCTAAACCCCCTAGAGGATACCCGTGTAAATTCTGGGGAACTAGGAATTTTTGGGCTAGCCATAGCACTTTTTGTCCTCCTGTCCAAGTAATGTTACCTTTGGCGTTTAACTCGACAGGTTGCCAATCAGACAAATTAGATGGGAAAAAATTAGTAATATCTCTATCAGATTCTTGGTATAACCAAGTAGACTGGGAATTAACTTGGCAGTATCCGCGCAATAGTGCGATCGCATCTGAGATTAATTTTTTATGGGGATGAGATAGGGGAGTAGTCATATTTTCGTTAAGATTAAAGCAATTACGATAATTATTAGTACAGTGTGGCGTAAATAAAGCCATCATCTGAGATCAAGCAAAGCTGACAAAATCAGCATTCTTTATGTTTACTTGTGCCTTATTCTGGGAGTCTCACAAACCAATCAGGCTCAAATTCATTAATGTACTACCATGTCTTCTGGTCGTTATCAAAGTAGACTATTTAACCTTGTTCACCAGCAATCTCGGCGGTTGACAACACATTGGGAAAGCACCTTCCGACATTTGCAAGTTGCGACTAAGTGGGGTGTGGAATTAATACTGTATCCTGTGTATTTATTTTTGCAATCGGCTGATTCATCTGTAAAAACACTGTACTCCAAAGCACCACCTCCTCAGCCAAAGTTATCGCCAAATCATACCGATTTTTCACCCCTAACTCCTCCCTCTGCTGATACACCCATTCAGCACATACTAGAGGCTGTGCAGAATCTGTCCAGCGAAGAAACAACAGTTAATCGTGGAAATATATCCAAATTATTGAAACCTTTGCAGTTGTTTTTGGCGAAATTTTTTGATCATCCCACAAATAAATCCCCTCTTTCACCATCCTTAACTATTCCAAACAAAACGCTACCGAGTATCACATCAACCAGGCAAAATGATGTCCTCAACCTTCACCTTTCACTAGTGAGCGGAATAGCCACAGATTTGCTTAATCGCCAGTTGGTACTTGTTAGTATCGAAAATGAAATATTGGATATTTTGACACCACAGCAACAAGCAAAATTATCCAATATAATTATTAATGAACTTGCTAATTATTTCGATGATTGGCAATCACCTGAAAATCAGCAAAAAGCAGAAATATCAGGAGAATTTGAGAGCATATTGTCCCAGGCAAAAGGTAATAATATAATTAAAATTCCCTTAATAACTCAGGGTATACCTAAAAATTTACTTAATACTAATAAAATTATTACCGCTCTAGACACAGCATTTGCTCAGTTAGAGGACAAAACTATTGTTCCTAGCCAAGAAATTATGCGAGTCACCCAGACTCAAATCAATATTTTTGTTTATGGTAAAGAACAACTAGCTGCTAGAGGAGATATATCGATTACTGCTGATGATTTGTCAACCCAAACATTCAGTATCTCAGCCTTAATTGAATCAGCAATAAATTACTTTTTTGGGATCGGTAAAAGTAAAAACTTGAATGCGCGGGGTGCTAATGACAAAGCTTTATCTAACAGCAATCAAGAACCGTGGCTAAATTGGCGTGATTTGTATGGTGATACTGCAAAGTTTGCGGAAGAAACAACTCAAGCATCCTTAAAACTCAATCCCACTATTGTGCCTAATCCATCGGCAAGGTTATCTTGGGAGAAAAGAATGTCTATCCCACCATCAAAAGCCGACTCTAGTTTAGTACCACGCAGAAAACAATCCCGCAACCTCACTCGCATTCACAAAACATCGGGAAAAATCACCACTGTACAACAAACTGAAACTTCTATCTCTCCATTGAGAAGTAACACGGAAAAAGCCGAAATTTCCCCACAGCAATTTGACCACGAAGAAGCCCAACCAGACTGGATAGAAACCAAAGCTACTTCAGTAAGCTACGAAAAGCACCTGCTAGAGCAAGTCTTAGAATGGCTTGATCGTGGTATGGTATGGCTAGAAGAAACAATAGTCAAGATTTTTCAGAAGTTGCAAAGTCTATGGCGTGGTAAATAATAGCAACCAGGAGAAAGAAAGAGGAAAACTGCAAAATTATAAATTGAACTATATTAAATAATGTATAAATATTTAATTGTTTGTAGTAAGGACTTTAGTCCTATGTTGTTCGCATAGCGAACAGTACAAACATTTAATTCTGACTCTCTTTGGTGTTTATTTGCGTGAAAATTATTGTTTATTGTAAATACTTCAATTTTAAAAATCCCCTCGATAAACCAAAAATTGAAACATTTGTGGTGAATCTACCACAGATTCCCAGAATTGGTGAAACCATTGTAGTTGAGAGAATTTCAACTCAGAAACAGTTTGTCATTATCTTTGAGTATACTGTCACCGCAGTGCAGTTAAACGCCTCTAACTCTGATGATACTGCTGATGCTCAAATAAATGCTTGTTTAAATCATTGCTGGGAAGGAACATCAAATTTTAAGGTGACAAACTTTTTAGAAAAATAACGCCTGTAGAGACGTTGCATTGTAACGTCTCTACTTCACCACAACATATGATTAAGAAAATGACGCAATGGCTTTGACCCAGTTGGTTCTTGATAATCAGTGGGTAAAAGAGACAGCATAGTATTTTGCAAAGTTTCTAAAGCCGCTTCGACATCCTCTCGTTTTGGTCTAGATGTTGGGGTAAAGTTTAGTGGTTCACCAAAGCGCACTATTAATTCTTTTCTCCAATACAAATCTTGAGTACCAATTAAGGCTACTGGTAATATTGGCACACCAGCGCGTAAAGCGTAAATTACAGTTCCTCGCTTCAAAGGTAGATATAACTTACCCTCAGTGTTTCCCAGTCGTCCTTCAGGAAAGAGAATCAAGCTATCCCCTTGAGCTAAAATTCCTAAAACAATGCGGTCTATTTGGCGTAGTGTGTGTATATCTCCACCAGTCGGTACAGTTTGTTCAATAACTTGAGCTAAGTTAATTAAGTCTTCCCTACCAGCTTTCGCTGCTTGGATGACAGCAAGTTCTTCTTTCCATATCCTAGCTAGGGGAATCACACCGCCTGCAATCCTCAAAATCAGACGTTTCCACCATTTGTTATATAAGGTGCGGGCATCACCCAAAATGTAGTAATAAGGTTGGGTGGGAAGTTCTGCTAATAGTAATAGGGGATCAATATGGTGGAGATGATTGACAGCTAGGATGGCTGGTATTTCTGGGATTTTTTCGAGGTTTTCAATTTTTATCTGAAAAATAGCATGGATGAGCGATCGCAATACAAACCGCCGTATCCCAGAATTAATTCCAGCTGGGGAATTCTGTTTCTGAATTGATTCTAACTCAGATAAAGTGTCTGCAATCATCTGACGAATAGCGCGATCGCTTGCGGCTGCAACCCCTTCCTTTACCCGCTTGATAGTTGCAGCAGTTACAGGAGAGGATATTTCTGATGGGGTGCTACTTTCCTGCTCACTAGATGACACGTTAGCTAGGTCTTAGCAATTTATAAGGTATTCCCTACAATATACCTTGATACGCTAGTAGCTTGTTGACAACACATAGAAAAACTTAACCCGATGATTTATCACAATCAAAGCGTCTTTTTAGGTGTTGGGGGTCTGAAACTTTATTATCAAAGCTGGTTTCCAGAGGGGAAAGTCAAAGCTGTATTAGTCATTGTGCATGGACTCGGAGGACACAGCGACAAATACAGTCATATAGTCGAGCATCTTGTTCCTAAACATTATGCTATCTACAGTTTAGACCTGCGTGGTCATGGGCGATCGCCTGGTCGTCGAGGTCATATCAATGCTTGGGCTGACTTCCGGGAAGATTTAAGGGCTTTTCTCCAGTTAATTCCCACCCAACAGCCACAAGTTCCAGTTTTTCTATTAGGTCATAGTCTCGGTGCAGTCATTGTCTTAGACTACGTTTTACGCTATCCCCAAGAAGGGTCTACATTACAAGGCGTAATTGCTTTAGCACCTGCCATTGGTAAAGTTGGCGTGTCCAAATTCCGCTTACTTGTAGGGAGATTAATGTCAAAAGTTTGGCCAAGTTTCACCTTAAATACAGGACTTGACTTAGCTGCTGCTTCACGGGATGAGAAAGTCTTAGTCGCCTACACGCAAGATTCCCTACGCCATACCCGCGCTAGTGCGCGTCTAGCCACAGAATATTTTGCCACAGTCGCCTGGATTTATGACCATGCTCCAGAGTGGCAAGTTCCACTACTCATTCTCCACGGAGGGGCAGATAGAGTAGCTTTACCTGAAGGTGGTGAAATCTTTTACCAGCTTGTAGCTTCTCTAGATAAGCTGCGAATCGAATACCCAGGAGCGTATCACGAATTACAAGATGACCTCAACTACCAAGAAGTATTGACTGATTTAGAAACTTGGTTAGAGAAACACCTGTAATTAATTCGTAATTCGTAATTCGTAATTCGTAATTCGTAATTAAGATTGGGTATTGAGGTGACATACTCCTCTAATCCCGATTTTTAAGTTAGGCTAGAAGCTCTATTATTGAGATTTATGAAGTAAATTATGCACTGGTTTTTATCTAGTCCGTTGAGTGTAGAGCAATTGACGGTGAAGATTGCAGGCTTATCTGCATCGCTACAGGGTAAGAAGTTGGTGCATCTATCAGATTTTCACTACGATGGTTTGCGACTATCAGATGCGATGTTAGCAGAAGCGATCGCTCTGAGTAATCAAGCACAACCAGATTTAATATTATTAACTGGTGATTACGTCACCACTAGCCCTAAACCAATTCACGAACTCGCACTACAACTCAAAAAGCTGCAAACTAATCATGGTATTTATGCCATCCTCGGTAATCACGATTTGTATTACAAACACTCCAAAGCAGAAATCACTGAGGCGATGACGAATATCGGTATTCGTGTCCTCTGGAATGAAATTGCCTATCCCTTGGGAACAGAATTACCAATAGTAGGACTAGTAGATTATTACTCCCGTGAATTCAAACCAGCAACTATTTTTAACCAGTTAAATCCTTCTACACCACGCCTTGTTTTAACTCATAATCCAGACACCGCCGAGTATTTACAAGAATGGCGAGTAGATTTGCAGTTATCTGGTCATACTCATGGAGGACAAATAATTATTCCTGGCATTGGGGCTGTGTTGCCATATCACAAAAAAATCATCCGCAAAATTCCGATGGGGTTGCGGCAGCTTTTCCCCTGTCTACGCAAAGAGTTTTTTATAGTAGATCATTGGGAATGGTCACAGGGTTTACACCGCATCGGCAACAATCAATTATACGTAAATCGCGGTTTAGGAACTTATTTCCCAGGACGTATATTTTGCCCACCAGAAGTAACAGTAATTACATTAGAAAAAGAATAGCCATTAGACATGAGTCATTAATCCTTGTAATTTCCTCCCTTCTGCCCCTTCTCCACTCACTTTTTTCATATAGGCTAAGTTATTAATTTTTAATATTTTCTCAAGATTTATTTGGTTTTTTGATAAGCTGTAGACGCTGGTATGAGGAGTCCCTAGCATATATGCACTGGTTGTTTACAGGACGTTTAAGTGTAGATAAACTGACGGTTAAGATTGCAGAACTTCCACCCAGTTTGCAAGGCTTAAAGTTAGTGCAGTTGTCGGATTTTCATTACGATGGTTTGCGATTATCAGAAGAATTGCTAGAAGAAGCGATCGCAGTTACTAACGAAGCTGAACCAGATTTAATAGTATTAACCGGTGATTATGTAACTGATGATCCTACACCAATTAACCAACTGGCATTAAGACTTAAATATCTACAAAGTCGCTATGGAATTTATGCTGTACTTGGCAATCATGATATTCACTACAGTCACTCCCAAGCAGAAGTTACCACAGCATTAACTAGTATTGGGGTCAATGTTCTGTGGAATGAAATTGCTTATCCTCTAGGACAAGGTTTACCAATAGTAGGATTGGCTGATTATTGGTCAAAAGAGTTCAATCCTGCACCGATAATGGAACAACTCAACCCATCTACACCCCGGATTGTTTTATCTCATAACCCAGATACCGCCAAAATACTGGAACAATGGCGAGTAGATTTACAATTATCCGGCCACACCCACGGCGGACATATTGTTATACCAGGTATAGGCCCTGTAGTTTATCACTATAAAAAGCTCATCAAACAAATTCCTAAAAAACTGCGGCGTTGGATTCCATTTCTATTAGGAGATTGTTCAAAAGTAGTTCGATATTGGGAATGGGCGCAAGGATATCACCAAGTTTCCACAAACCAATTATATGTCAATCGCGGTTTAGGAACTTATCGACCAGGACGTTTATTTTGTCCACCCGAAGTTACTGTAATTACATTAGCTTAAGTTAGTGATGAGTGCTGAGTAATGAGTAGGCATTGTATTTTTCTCCCCCTGCTCCCCCTGCTCCCCCTGCTTTTTTTTCCCCAGTCCCAATCCCAATCCCTCATGACAATAACCGCCTAAAGCTAAGAAGGAAAATATCATTAGCTTAGGCGGCTTAGTAAATGTGCAATTGTTAGAGAAGATAGAAAAAACAGAACTAAAATAACTCAAATAAGGTGGACAACTTTCGCAACCATCACTTCCACTTCAGAAACCTGCATCCTTGATTCCAATAGGCAGGCATTTCTGGCTTTAAGTTCAAAACCTCCACTAATAAATCAATAAACTCAAGGTGAAAACACTTAATAAAGGATGCAACCAAAAAGTTTAAGATTGTGAAGAGATGGAGTCTTAGAGCAGGAGGTACAGGCTCTAATAAAGGTTTGCGTTTAATTAACTTTTAACCTTTTTGTACCTTGGTCTTAATGTAGCACCTTTTTTTAAATCTGATAGGCTTATTTACCAACCTTAAACATCACTAACTTGTCGTAACAATTCAGAAATTTTTCTTAAACTTTGTAACTTGGGAATTGGGAATTAGGCATTGGGGATTGTATTTTTATCCCCCTGCTTCCCCTGCTTTTTTGTCCTCTATCACCGATCCCCTGTCCCCTGAAAATATGTCAACCCCAATGGTAATGATAAAATTTTTCAATAATTTTAATAGATTTGTGACTCATCCAGCTCGCTATACTACCGCTAGTGACCGTTTTGAGAGTTATTGCAACTTAATACTACAAACTTAATTTTGACCTTGACTAATTAATTAGGTTAAGAGAAACTAACTAGTGATAGGTGTGTAGACTTATAAGATTAAGAATTTTTGTAAACTTTCTGAGATATTTATTGAGAAAGATGGAACATTAGTTAAAAAATGGCAACTTTGTCCTTAAGTAACAATGTTCCTACGGCTATACACATAGCCTGCTGCTATGGCAGTAAAATCCAAGCGTATTATTGTGGTTGGCCAAGAGCATGGAGACATTAGAGTTCATAATTTATCCAGACGGTCGGGTACAGGAAAAAGCCACTGGCATTGTTGGAGCTTCTTGTGCTGAAGTTACAGCCGCAATAGAAGCACAGCTAGGGCTAGTAATTACTCAAGAGCCAACCTCAGAATATTTCGCTGCTAATGTGCAGGAATCTAGTGTGGCGAATACGCACACCACTTACAGCGATTGGTAAGTTTTCAACATAGTTTAGTGTCATTGATTTACAACAACCATGTCACACTTTAGCCAAATTAAAACTCAAATCCGTAACCTAGAATCCTTAAAAGATGCTCTCACCAATTTGGGCATTGACTGGAAACCTGGCCCAAGAGAAGTACGTGGATATCGTGGTCAAACCCATCCTGCCGAAATTACCATTGAGCAGGAAAATGGCTATGATATCGGCTTTAGATGGAATGGCAAAGAATATGAACTAGTTGCTGACTTGCAATATTGGCAGCAAAATCTATCTGTAGATGGTTTCTTACGCCAAGTCACCCAGCGTTATGCTTACCAAACAGTGGTACAAGAAACCGCTCGTGTTGGTTTTCAGGTAGCTGAACAGCAAAAAAATGAAGATGGTTCGATTCGCTTAGTTGTACAACGCTGGAGTGCGTAATGGCTGACTTTCTGCCGTCACCGGAAGAACAACAAGAAAATCGTTCCGGTTTCGAGCCAGAACTAGGCGGTTTTTTGCGAGATGCGCCGGAACGTTCTGGTTTAGAGCCGGAATTGGGGGGGATGGTACGCCAAAAGGGTGTTTACGTTGACGAAATCACCTGTATTGGTTGTAAGCACTGCGCTCATGTGGCGCGGAATACCTTTTACATTGAACCAGACTATGGGCGATCGCGCGCAATTCGTCAAGATGGGGACGCGGAATATGTTATTCAAGAAGCAATCGACACTTGTCCCGTCGATTGTATTCATTGGGTTGATTACACCGAACTGAGAAATCTAGAAGACGATCGCAAATATCAGGTTATTCCCACTGTTGGCTATCCGGTAGATCATGCAGTTGCTACGTCTGAAAAACGGCGTAAAAAGCAAAAGCTAAAGTCCAAAAAATCCACTCATTAAAATAAAAATTTCAATTCACATCACAAAAGGACTAGTTTTACTAGTCCTTTTGTTTTGATACCTTTATTTCAAAGTTAAAGAATCATGCTGTGACAGCAGTTTTTCTACTTTCGCCTCATCAATACGGGAAGTTAATTTTTTCCCTTCGTGTAAATCTCTAGTAGTTTTAGCTAGGGTAAAAGTTGAACCAACAGAGAAGGCTAACCCCATACCCATAAAACCTTTTACCCAGTTATCCACAGGTAAATTAACAATACCAAAAGTGGTCATAGAAACGGCAAATATAAAAGCAGCCCATGTTTGAAGAATCCAAGCTGCACTATCTTTTTGAGTTCCAATATTTTGCATATTATCTACCTCTAATTAAAGTTATTTAATTGTGATTGTAGTGATTGGTAGATTCACTGGTATTACTCTTATAACCACTTTTATAACTGGACTCAAAAAGTTATTTTATCAGCACGAAAATTACAGTTAAACTGGTGCAAAATTACACCAGTTTAAGAAGTGTCATCAAACCCTCAAGGTATAGGGAATAGGACGTGGGGAGTAGAGAGACAAAGGACAGGGGAAAAACTTACTCCATGCCCAATGCCCAACGCTTTATGAATATCGTGAATATCATTCAGACTCAGGAAAAGTCTGTACCTTGCCATCAGGACTGAGAAGCACTCGAATGCGTGTATTTCGTCCGTAGCGATTGGCAGAAACAAACGGTTCACCAATCGCAGGCATCCCCACCATCTCAAAGTTCTCTCTAGCTGCCTTACCTAATGGGTCAATACGCTCAACTGAGCCATCCACACCCACCATCAGACTATATTCTAAAGTTTGTGTAAATCCTGTAGGTGGTTGCCAGCGTTTTTTCAAGAATTCCCTGGCTTCTGCTACTTGGGGTGTGTCAAACAGTGAACTACTGCTGTTAACAGAAACTTCCGTGGGTGTGGGATTTTTCGATTCACTCCTCAATCTGCCTACTAATGAACTAGTATTAGCCGCTTCGGAGGAAGTAGTTGCAGGAGAATTAATTCTAGCTGAGGACTGTTGCGAAGTTACTGATGAATAAGGTTGAGGAATAGTGTTGCTACTATTAGCACTCGGTAGAGTAGCCAATGGTGGCGGGAGTGGTGCGGGAATAGAAGATGGTCTTGGTGGTAAATCCCGCTTGACAGGAAGCCCTAGTTCAGCCGGGTTGCTTGAACCTGAAGAATTAGGCTGAATTGCAATTTGCTGATTTGGTATGTTAGACGAATTGCTAGAAACTGATGGAATTTGTGTTTGGGGTAAATTTGATGTCTGTGTTGAGGTAAGAGAATCCGGTGCTAAAGCAGAATTAGAATTTGTTGTAGAGAAATCAGAATTAGGAGATGGTAGGGTTGTCGTAGGTAAATTGGAAGTTGAAGGTAGTGGAGGAGTAGAAGTTAGAGGCAGAGATGACAAACTATTAGAAGGTGAAAGTTCAGCTTGAGGTACAGGAAAATTAGGCGATGTTGGGGCTTGTAAGGCAACTTGCGACTCTGGGGACTCTGCAATTTTAGCTGTTTGTGGTTGTTTTTGCCGCATATTGCTAGCATATTGCCAAGTCAAAGGCGTTAAACCTACAGCTATGACGAACATTGCCGCCACAGAAACCCAGGTAGGAAAACGCACAACTGAACTACTCTGATTTAGCATTGGTAAAGCTAAGACATCTGCTGCATATTCATCTAAAGCAGTTGCTAAATCGAATAATTGCAAGAGACTAAGTTGGATAACAGTACCAGAAGTTTGATTAGCTAAAGAACCAAGATATAAATTGTGAGTTAAATAACTGTTTGATTCTAAGTAGATTTTTGACCCTGGAAATGGGGATGTAAAAGAATTTGATGTTTTAGCTAATAAAGGAGCTTGTTGGAAATCTGTTAATTCCGTGTCATCAGATACCTTGGTTGAATCCTGGAGAGCAGAGAAACTGAACCCAAAGCTTTCCGGTGACTGTTGTAAAAGTTCTTGTACGTAAGTAGTGACGGCATCAGATAAAGCTTCCAGTTGATCGCGATCGCCTCGAATTGGCACTCGGCGTTCTTCTGGCAAAGTTGGATCATCAAAGTGTAACTCAAAGGTTAACTGCTTCAGTACAGGTTTCCCCATCCAACGAGATAAAGGAGAACTTTGCGCTAATACTTCTAGTGTACAAGTAGGAGGTGTGTAGCGACGAATGACAGAATTTGATAGAGGCATGGCAGAACAAAGGAGATGTTTTCAAATTTTTGCGGAACGGTCTATTAGTGCTAACCAGAGACGGCGGTGTCCACCAGGTGCGCTGTAAAACAGTAAATCTATCAGCAGTTTTAGTGCCAGGTGGGTAAGTAGATCCGTTGAGATTTGCTCATCCTCTTCCATGCGCTCTTGGTAAGTATTGCAGAAAGCATCAATATAATCTCCCAGTAAAGCAACCTGATGAGGTTCTCGATTTTTTGCCGCCATTTGTTCTAGTAGCCCCACAGCACGGCGAATTAATTCCTGGTGCTGTTTTGTGAGGTAGCAGATAATCAGAACTAGCGATCGAGCTTCTTCCACATCTAGTTTTTTTCGCCCTCCTTGACCTTTGCGTATGGGATTTGACTGTCGCAGTCGCCATAAAGCTACGCGATCTGGCACTCTCGACTCCAAATTCAGATCAATTGCGGCTGAGAGCATTGCCTCAGAACCAATACCGGTTAAGGTTTCTAGTGCCAACAGCACCAAGTCTAACTGGGTTTTGATGTTTTCCCATTGGATAACATTTGGATTGGGAAGTTTAGTTAAGTCCTCCCACTGAGAATTGGGAGTGGCTGAGTCAGTGGCCGAGTGCATAACTTTTAGCATAGGTGATCAGGCTGGTAGGGGCTGTTGCTGTTACCCATTTTGAAACGAGACTATTAATGATTAAAGTTGGTTTCCTGTAAAGAAGGCAGGAGGCAGAAAGAAGTCAACAGTCAAAAGACAGAAGAGCAGATAGAAGGCAGAAGTTCTTTAATTTTTTTGATGTGGCAAGATTCCCTAGATTTATTTGCATTTATGTGTCTCCACTCTCTACTCCCTATTCCCTATTCCCTACTTACAAAGCAGGAAGAAAAAGAACTAAAAGACATTAGCCTTTGCTTTGTGACTAAATGCACATTTTTTTCTGACTCCACTTGCTTTTCTTACTTTTGGTAAACAGCAATTGTCACTGTCTTACTCTACAAGATGAATTTTTATTTTCAACAGTGTATAAGGTGTATTTTGCTGGTAATATTTACCAGTTTTAGCTGTTATTTCCGTACCAAAGTATAAATAAATATATCTGGATAATTTAATTTTTAATTATTAATTGCCAGCATCATCAGGTAATCAATCACCAGAGATGAATAATCAATAACTGACACCAGTTATATTTATTGCAGAAAAAATTTCCTAATTTGTTACTGGGCATTGAGAATTGTATTTTTCTCCCGTTGCCCTCCCCTGCTTCCCCTGCTTCCCCTGCTTCCCCTGCTTTCTTCTCCCCAGTCTCAAGAAATATAGGCAATAGTCACCCCACTCCCACCATCAGCTTGTTCTGCTGTTTCAAAGCGGCTGACTCTGGAATGATGTTGTAAAAAGGCTTGAACACCTTGACGCAATTTGCCAGTGCCGTAACCGTGAATAATCCAGATTTGACCATGAGCTTCAGAAATGGCTTTATCTAGAATGTATTCGGCATCAGCTACCCGTTTACCGCGTAAATCGACGGTATTTTGGGAAGTCCGAATGACTGGGGCTGTTGGGGGTGGTGGTGTGACTGTGGCTGGGCTAGGTTTTGGTTTAGTGACTGGTTCGGGTTTTTGACCGTCAAGAGATTCGATATCTTCTAGCTTGACACTCATCTTCATAATCCCAAAGCGGACGCTGAACTCGCCATCTTCATCGGGGGCGGTTAAAACTTCTGCTGTTTGTCCAAACTGGGACAGCCGAATGCGATCACCTACTTTGGGCATGAAGCCAATTTTTTGTTTAGGCGGTGGTGCTGGCTGATATTTTTGGGTAATTTGATTTAAAGTATTGGTTGCTTGTTGGGCATCTTGGGCTGTGGGTGTACCCTGTTGCAAGCGGCGAATTACTTTAGCAATTTCGCCTTTAGCTTGAGTAATTGCTTGCTGGACTGCCATTTCCTGAGAAGCCTTTAAAGACTGTTCCCTTTCCTCTAACGCCGAGGCTTTGGCTGAGACCTCTTTATATAAACGTTCCGCTTGTTGTAATAATTTTTGTGCTTCTGCCGCTTTGGTTTCCTGGCTACGGCGTTGGGCTTCTAAACCAGCAATTACCTGATTTACCTCGTCTGTAGCCTCTCCCACTTGGGTTTTTGCCTGTTCTACAACTTCCGGTTTCAACCCCAAACGTAGGGCGATCGCTAAAGCATTAGAACGCCCAGGAATCCCCCAAAGTAGACGGTAGGTGGGCGATAAGGTCGCCTCATCAAACTCTACCGAAGCGTTTTCAAATCGCGCATCTTCATATTTAAGGGCTTTTAATTCCCCAAAGTGAGTTGTGGCGATCGTTAGCTGGGAATGATCAGCCAAATATTGTAAAAGGGCGATCGCTAAAGCACTCCCTTCCACTGGATCTGTACCCGCGCCAACTTCATCAAGTAATACCAGGGATTGAGCATAGTCTATTGCTTCTTCTCCTTCTCCTTCTTCTTCCCTGTCACCTGTCACCTGTCCCCTGTCACCTGTCCCTAACGCATTCAAAATTCTACTAATGCGACGAATGTGACCAGAGAAAGTAGATAAACTTTGCTGTAGGGATTGTTCATCACCAATATCAGCCAATACTTGGTCAAACCAGGGCATTTCTACTGGTTCACGGGCTGGCACAAATAAACCCACTTTGGCCATCAATGCTGCCAATCCTAGGGTCTTTAGCGTGACAGTTTTACCGCCAGTGTTAGGCCCAGTAATTGTCACTACTTTAATATTTGGGCTGATTAACAAATCAACAGGAATCACAGCATGACCTTGTTCGTGTTGCTGTTGCCATACCAATAAGGGATGGCGTAGCTGCCGTAATGTGATGATTTCCTGTTCTGCGCGGTCTATAAATCTAGGAGGATTAGCTTGCAGCCATAAACTATATCTGGCTCTAGCAGTTGCCAAATCCAATGTTGTGACAATTGCCAATAACCTTTCTAAATCAGGCTTAACGGCTGCTACTTGCTCCGTTAAAGCGCGGCGAACTGCTTCTTCCTCTACTTGCTCTCTTCTAATTGTCTGCCGCAATTGGTTGCCTATTGGCACGATCGAATTCGGCTCTATATAAAGGGTTGCGCCACTAGTTGAGGTGTCATGGACAATACCGGGAATAGCATCCTTTTGCGGTGCTTTTACCGGAATGACAAAGCGATCGCCTCGTTGAGTAATAATTTGTTCTTGGACTGCACCTGATTTCGCCTGTAAGATATTGTGCAGTTTTTGGGTAATTTGACTGCGTAATTTTCGCAGTTCGATGCGAATTTCTCCTAGTTTTTGGCTAGCGCGGTCAGTTACTTGTCCCCGTTCATCAATACATCGGTGAATCTCTTGCTCTAATTCGGGATAAGTCCTTAAATCAGCAACCAATTCATTTAGTATCAGTAAATCTTCCTGGTTATCAATAATACGCCGTAAATTTCTCGCCCCTGCTAAAGTAGTAGCGATCGCCAATAATTCATCCCCTGCCAAAATTCCTTGGAGTTCTGCCCGTTCTAGGGAGTCTCCAATATCTTGCACTCCGTCAAAAGATAATCCAGCAGTCAGGCGAGTTTCCAGTTGATAGACTTCTTTGGTTTGTGCTAACAACTGCTCACTTCCTGCTTGAGATGTAGGAATTTGCAGACGCAGGGATGCGATCGCCCCTAATTTAGTGGCGGCAAACGTGGAAAGGTGCTGGCATAAGCGATGCCATTCTAGTAATTCTAAGGTTTCAGATTGGATCAAGGCTGCAATATCAAATCTGACAAGTATCGTATCAATTCTAGCTCCCAGAAGGCTTAACCGTGACATCCTTCATACACTGATTTGGATTACCCATTGAGCCTGGGGGACTTAAACAAAAATATATTTCCTTTAGACTCTTTTTCAACCCCAATTTCCAATTCCCAGCCTCTAGTTATTTAATTTTGACTCTTGACTTTTGATTTTTGACTTGATTAGTCCCCAATCCCCAGTCAAAAAAACGCTGCAATTTAGCTCACAATTTGATACCCTAGCTAGAACAGAATTAAGAAAAGTTAACAGCGTGGAAATTCAACTTGGGCGGGGAAAGACAGCTCGCAGAGCCTATGGCATTGATGAAATTGCTCTAGCCCCCGGTAACAGAACACTCGATCCGAGTTTAGCCGATACTCGCTGGAAAATCGGTAATATTGAGCGAGAAATCCCCATCATTGCCAGTGCAATGGATGGTGTTGTCGATGTGGGGATGGCTGTAAAGTTGTCACAACTAGGCGCGTTGGGTGTTCTCAACCTAGAGGGTATCCAAACTCGCTATCTTGACCCGAATCCAATTTTGGATCGGATTGCATCGGTAGGGAAAGATGAATTTGTCTCTTTGATGCAGGAACTTTATGCCGAACCAATTAAACCAGAATTAATTGAAAAACGTATTCAGGAAATTAAACAACAAGGTGGTATCGCCGCCGTTAGTGCTACTCCAGTAGGTGCTAGCAAATATGGTGAAGTGGTAGCAAAAGCTGGAGCAGATTTATTTTTTATCCAAGCTACAGTGGTTTCTACTGCCCACCTATCCCCAGACACCATTACACCCCTTGATTTAGCAGAATTTTGTCGTTCTATGCCCATCCCCGTGATTTTGGGCAACTGCGTGACTTATGAAGTCACTTTGAACTTATTAAAAGCTGGGGCTGCTGCCGTATTAGTAGGGATTGGCCCTGGTGCAGCTTGTACCTCTCGTGGTGTATTGGGTGTGGGTGTACCCCAAGCTACTGCGATCGCTGATTGCGCCGCCGCCCGCGATGAATACTTCCAAGAAACTGGTAATTATATCCCCATCATTGCTGATGGTGGTTTAATCACCGGTGGCGACATTTGTAAATGTATTGCCTGTGGTGCAGATGGTGTGATGATCGGTTCACCCTTTGCTAGAGCAGCAGAAGCCCCAGGAAGGGGCTATCACTGGGGTATGGCGACTCCTAGCCCAATATTGCCCCGTGGGACGCGAATTCGCGTTGGGACGACTGGCTCTTTAGAGCAAATTCTCATCGGCCCCGCAGGATTAGATGATGGCACTCATAACCTTTTGGGTGCTTTAAAAACCAGCATGGGAACTTTAGGAGCAAAAAATCTCAAAGAAATGCAGCAAGTTGAAGTCGTTATTGCTCCTTCTTTGTTAACCGAAGGTAAGGTTTACCAAAAAGCTCAACAGTTAGGTATGGGTAAATAAAGGGCATAGGGGATAGAGAATAGCTTGAAAAGGCTAAGTTTTTAATAGAGTAATGAGTGACAGTTATAAAATCACAGAAAAAATCATTATTTCTTAAACTCCTATACTCCTATACCCCTAAACACCTACACCCTCAACCATTGAACTAGAGAATAGGGAATAGAAAAATATCTTCTCATTCCCAATACCTAATGAATACCTAATCCTTAATAGATAAATACTTTGAATCCGCAAGAAATTTTTTCCAGAGTTTTAAACATTCACTGGAAAAATCACATCTGTCGCCTACAATAGAGATAGCGGAGACGCATGTTTCCGTTCACTCCTCACACCACACTCCGCCCGGACTACTGTTCGGGCGGTTCCTTTTGTCTTTACGTTTGTGAATAAATTCTGGAGTTCTTTGCAAATATACATCCTTCTATTTCTGTCCGATGTTTTTGCTATGGTAGAATTTTCACGAAAGTCAGAAATATAATTGGCAAAGGTTTTTAGGCATGTCAGCAGCCGCACAAGTTACAGATTCTACTTTTAAGCAAGAGGTACTCGACAGCGATGTACCTGTTTTAGTTGATTTTTGGGCCCCTTGGTGTGGGCCTTGCAGAATGGTAGCACCTGTCGTTGAGGAAATCGCATCTCAGTACGAAGGTCAACTAAAAGTCGTGAAAGTCAACACGGATGAAAATCCCCAAGTTGCCAGTCAGTACGGTATCCGCAGCATCCCCACCCTGATGATCTTTAAAGATGGGCAAAAGGTTGACATGGTAGTTGGTGCAGTACCCAAAACTACATTAGCTAACACTTTGGAAAAGTATCTTTGAAACTCAATCAGTAATCAATGTCTGTTGAGTAGTCGATTAGTGATTAAATTTGAGTCAATATTTGTCAGTAAGTTTGTGAGGTGATCAATTTCGCGCCTCACAAACATTTTATTGATAGAGCAGTCAAAATCCCACTAACAAATTGTGGGGAATAGAAGCTGGGGACTGGTGACAAGAAAGCAGGGGAAGCAGGGGAAGATAGGGAAGAAAAAACCCAATGCCCAAATTCCAATTCCCAATGCCCAATGCCCAATTCCCAATTCCTAATGCCCAATGCCCAATGCCCAATTCCCAATTCCTAACGGCTTGCAGCAAGGCAAAAATTAAAGATTGATATATTACACACCAAAATTAGGTAAAATGTAATGCCATTGTGTTGGCAGTTCTCATGACTTCATCTGCGTCGTTTGACACATTCGAGTCTCTCCAAGCGGATATCGCTGGATTAATTGATCGCTTACCGACTTTAAAGCATCAGCAACTCATTCAGCAGGCTTTAGCTACCATCATTCGCCTAGCTGATAGTGATATTGATCGCCTCGATTGGAAGATACTATCTGCTTCTCTAGCAGATATGGAGCGAGGCTTTGAGCTATTTTATGATTATCGACACGTCCGCAAAGTGACTATTTTTGGGTCGGCTCGTCTCTCTTCAGCAACCCCAGAGTACCAAATGGCTTTACAATTTGGGCGTGCTGTCACCAAATTGGGCTTTATGGTCATGACTGGTGGCGGCGGTGGAATTATGGAGGCTGGTCATGAAGGTGCTGGACGAGAAAATTCTTTTGGCTTAAATATTCAGTTACCTTTTGAACAGGAAGCTAACCCAATTATTGAGGGCGATCCTAAGCTGATTCATTTTAAATATTTCTTTACCCGCAAATTATTTCTTCTCAAAGAAAGTGATGCTGTCGCCTTATTCCCTGGCGGCTTTGGTACTCAAGATGAAGCTTTTGAGTGTATGACGTTGAGCCAGACAGGTAAATTTGGCCCTGTACCCGTGGTTTTAATCGACCACCCCGGCGGTGATTATTGGCAATCTTGGAGTCAATACATTAATGAGCATTTGGTAAAAGAAGGTCTAGTCAGTCCTGAAGATCCCAGTCTTTACACTGTCACCGATAACTTGGAAGTAGCTTGTGATGCTATTACCCGTTTCTACCAGGTTTATCACTCTAGTCGCTATGTAGGTGATCAGTTGGTAATTCGCTTAATGCAAGAATTATCAGATGCAGAAGTGGAATATCTCAATGATCAATTTAGCGACATTATTGTGAAAGGGCGAATTGAAAAAAGTCCGACGTTACCCCAAGAAAACCAGGACGAAACTTTTGACCTACCACGGATAGTTTTATACTTTAATCAACGGGATTTAGGACGCTTATATCAAATGATTGCGGCAATTAACCAGATGGGAATGCCTTCTGTAAAAGAGCAATTACATCCAGAAAAAAAATAGCTATTTCAATACCTTTGCCAAATTAAGAGGGTTTAACGCCTGTAGAAACGGTATGAATGCGTCCTAAAGAAGTAAGAGGGTGTTTGAAACGTCCCCTTTTATGTCATCCTGACGAAGGAAGCATCCCAGTATAACGGTGAAAACGCGGATTCTTCCTTCCGCAAAGCTCCACTCAGAATGACAAAGGATACCTGACAAAACTTTTCAAACAGCCTCTAAGCTTGACAAAAATCTGGGTTAATAAAATCTGACTTTTCACGGGAAGTTCTCAAACCTCGAAACAACGTGACTTTTTCCACAGACTAATTCTCAATCTCTAAGTTAATGAAAATAGCTAACGTAAAAACAAGGATTTGAGAAAAGCTCAAAATGGCGTTTTCCAGATACCGTGAAAAGTCAGAGTGTGAATTCCGTCTAACGGTTGCGCTCACTGGCGGAGCGAAGCGAAGTCCGGTACACCGCCTTGTTAGGCGGTTTGTTTAGAAATAATTGGGTGTCGATCCAAATCATTTATTATTTGGTAGCTATATCCTTGAGAACGATGTGCTAAGTGGGCTACATCCCTTAACTGCTGTTCTAAATATTGCGATAGGGTCGGCGACAAATCGGAGGCGATACTATGACGCTTTAGGTCAATCGCTACACGGGTTGTTACTCCGCTACCAGCAAAGAAGTCTAATACTGTAGAGCCGGGAAATGATAGAGCTTTAATTAAACGCTCAATAACGATACGGGGTTTTTGCGTTGGATGACCTACACGCTCCTTCGAGTTACCGTTAAGGCGTGGCATTTGCCAAACATTAGTAGGATTCTTGCCTTTTTCAATGCTTTCCGGGCGCAACCTTTTATCACGCATATATGCTTTTTTGGTTTCTTCATCAAACGGCTCGCGCACAGCATCAAGATCAAAAAAGTATTTTTCAGTTTTGCCAAACCAAGCTATTTCTTCATGGCGATTTGCAAAAAATCGCTGTGCGCCCATGCCGTTTGGGTAATTCCAGATAATCAAATTTACAAGGCGCATTTTACTAGCGGTTCTCATGTGCGAAATAAGCGTTAGCAGATCGCCGCTCCCGGCTTCTGCCTGATACTGTAAACCGCCAAAAAGGGCGATATTGCCTGTTGGAGCTAAAACGCGCTCGGCTTCCACCAGCCAATCAGCAGCCCACTTTAAATAGTTGTGGTGATAATCCCAGTCTGCAAGTTGAATGTTGTAAGGCGGATCGCAAACAATTAATTGAATTGAATTATCCGGCAATTCGCGCAAAACCTCACGGCAATCTTTTATGATTACGGAATGAATAGTCTCATCCGGCACTTCTGATTGAGCGTGTCCATTTGATGAATGAGATTTACTCTGTTTTTTAAGTGTATTCATGCCGATATGACCGGCATTAAAATGCGAACGATTTGCCATGTTTACTCTTTTGCTATTTCAAATTCGGTCAAATAGTAATCTTTTGTTAAAAATGTTCCGCCAAAAAGCTCTTTCACAATACTTAAATCTTCGTCATTCAGTTGCTCCGGTGCGTAAGGAAAGGCTGCGGCAACGGCTCGCAATCTTGCGTTAGTGGTTTCGGCTTCCTCGCGCTGGTAAGGTTTCACCAACGACGGCAAAAGCAAAAGCCTTTTGATCGTTATATTACTGCGCCTGGCATCTATAACATCGCAAGCGGCAAGGATATTTAATAAGAATGGGCAACGGCGTTTTGCCGCTTCTGCTGTGGCTTCGTCAATGCCTTCCTGATCGCAAAACTGCTTAACAAAAGGGGCTTTGAAAAATTGATCGTAAATGGTGCTGCGGTCAACTTCGGCGGTGCGGATAATATGATAAAGAAATGCCAGCATTTGCTGAACGGCGTGCATTTTCAGGAATATGCGGTAAGCAACTGCACGCGCCCCGGCATCTACCCGGATATGCTCGCGGATCGCGTTATTATAGGCTTCTTCATTATCTTGCATCCGGGTTGATGGGATGCCGTCTGCTTCTCGCGGAAAATCTAAATTCAGCCGGTTAAGCATCGGATGAAAAGCGTTGTAAAGTTCTCTGCCAAGAGGTGTTAATTCAAGCGGATAGACTTCATCTGCCGCAAAATTCCGGTCGTCGGGTAAAATCCCTAATTCCATTGCTGCTTGTAGTTTATATTTTACTTGCCGTTGATATGTGCCTAAGCGATTCTCGCCAAGTCCACCGCGCAAGCGTATAAACTCATCATCAAGATGACTTCCGGCGCGGTTACCGCTTCCGAACACTTTTAGAATTGAAAGAATGTGCCCTAAATGTGTGCCTTGCGGGTAATGATAGCTTGCTTCGGTATATTCGCCAATTTCCCGCAAAAATTTCATCCAACTGCCGAAAATACGGATATAAACCGTCGCTTTATACTCGCTTGCGTTCAAATCGGTTTGGCTCGGTTTGCGCCCTAATGTTTCTGCAAGGGCAAAATAAGCGTCTTTCAATTCCTCCTTGCTTACACCTGCCTCTGCCGCATCTTGACGGTTTAAGATTTCTTCTACTTCCGCGCTGAAAATAACTTCGCAGCCGTTTGAGTATTCATATTCAAGTTTTTTCCCTCTACCGCCATCCTCCGCTCCCGGCTTTGTTCCTTTAGAGAGATATTTTCTAATTTGGTTGGCACGTTTGTAGTTACCGATAAAGTCCAGCACTCTAACGCGGTCTTTCCCGGCGCAAAGTCGCAAGCCTCGCCCTAATTGTTGAATAAAAACCGTTTTCGATTCAGTTGGGCGTAAGAAAAGCAAAATGCGGACGTTTGGAAAGTCCATGCCCTCATTGAAAAGATCAACTGTGAAAACAACTTGAATTTTATTCTCTCTGAAGGCTTTCAAATCTTTGTCGCGGGTTGGGCTTTGAGAATGAATTGCGGCGGCGGATACTTCGTTTTGATTGAAGTATTCAGCCATTCGCTCGGCGTGTTTGATAGATACGCAAAAACCTATCGCTTTGTCACCCTCCCCTTTATCGAGATATTCACGTAAAATTGACGCATTGCGCTCCGGGATAATTAAAAACCGCTCTAAATCGTTGGTTTTATATTTCTTCCCATCGTGCCGAATGCGAGAATAATCTACGTCATCAGTTAAACCATAGTATGTATATGGAACTAAAAAGCCACGCTCGATGGCTTCCGCAAGGGGCATTTCATAGACTTTGTTATAGTCAAAAAGCTCGAAAATATCTTTGCGGTCGGTGCGGTCTGGCGTAGCGGTCATTCCGAGCATAAAGCCCGGTGTGAAATAAGTCAGGATTTCCCGGTAAGTCGGGCTTTGACCATGATGAACTTCGTCCACAACAATATAATCAAACCAATCTTGGGAAAATCGGGCAAGCTCTGACGGTTGGCGCAAAGTATCCTTTGACGCAAAAAGCACGTCGCAATCTTGCTCATTTAATCGTTGATCTCCAGTCAAAATACCGATACGGACGGTTGGATTTACAAATTTATAGGCTTCAATGCTCTGCGCCAATATATCAAGCCGATGAACCATAAATAAAACGCGCTCGCTGGTGTTCATTGAATCGAGCGCAGATAAGATGGTTTTACCAGTGCCAGTTGGCAAAACAACAATGCCTTTTTTCCAGCCTCTTTCGTTTCGATAAAAATTAAGGGCTTGTAATACTTCTTCTTGTAAAGTGGTCGGTGCTAGGATATATTCAGTTAAAAGCTCTGGCGCGTAAGTTCTAAACGTATCTCGTAGAGTTTCTAAAATAACAGGTCGCCATTGTGGGCTTTGAAGCTGACTATAAGAAAATCGCATCAAAACATAGCCGCTTCGTAAAATTTCATTCTGTCTAAATAAATTATCATCAAAGGTTTCATTTGCGATTATGCCTTCGGCATGATAGGTTTCGCCGTTCACTTCAAGAGCAATATGTGCTTTTTCTCCGTGATAGGCAAAATCAATCCGACGGTTTCTCCCTGTTCGGTCTATAAATGGATATTGCGGCACGACTCCTTCAATTTTTGAGCCAATCAACGGATATAAAAATTCCTCAACGAAAAGCCGTTCACTGTCTTGCGTTATTTTGCTGCCATATTTTTTGTAATATTCGTCAATTGTCATTTTTTTTCAACCATGATGAGAGGTGGAGTAAAATAGCTTGATAAATGTCAGTTTGGATCTCATCCTCAATGGTACTTTTACATATTTCCTAGACCTTAAACGTAGGCAATCGCTAAATCACCTTATTTGCTTATTTTATTTATATTGAAGAATTTGGTAAATGTAGATAACTTAGTGAATATATCTGCGATCGCTCTGAATCAATGCTCAACTTTGAGAAATTGTCAAAACAGATACAAAAACCATGTAATTGAATCTACCCAGAGAGGGAAAAAACACCAATTATTACGGCTCAATACTGATTTACACTAAAAATCCCGTATAGTAGCACAGTAAATCAAATTGTTGTGTTCTGTTACATCCTAAGAGGATTAAATCATGCTGGAATTGTTGGGTTCAGGTTTGGTATCCCTCTGGCTGGAAATGGCTGGAGTTCAAATCAAGCCGTCAGATGCCTTAGATCCACTAACTTGGCAAAGTAGTCCTGGCTTAGTGATTGCACCCGATCCCAATCCAGCAGGGGCTAATACCGTTAAACAATATCTCCAAGGATTATTAAAATCTAAGTTAATCGCGCAAAATCTCACTCAAAGTCAGGGAATTTGGATGCAGTCGGGGCCTGTGCTAATGGCTGATCATCAAGGTACAACACCTTTACCTGCGGCTTCTCTCACCAAGATTGCGACTTCGTTGGTGGCTTTGAAAACTTTGGGTTCTAACCACCAATTCGATACCATGATCAGTGCTACAGGGCCAATAGTAAACGGTGTTCTACAAGGAGATTTAGTCATTATTGGTGGTGGCGACCCTATGTTTGTTTGGGAGGAAGCGATCGCTTTGGGTAATACTCTCAACAAAATGGGGATCAAGCAAGTCAAGGGAAATTTAGTGATTACTGGCAATTTCGCCATGAATTTTCAACGACATCCCCTGTTAGCTGGACAAATGCTCAAGCAATCTCTCAATTCCAAAACTTGGACTCGTCCGGCAATTTATATCCACTCCATCATGCCCAAGGGTACACCCAAACCCCAGCTTGTGATTGCAGGTCAAGTCAAATTTACACCACAGTCCAACCCCCAACAGACTTTACTAGTGCGTCACCGTTCTCTACCTCTGAAGCAATTAATCAAGGAGATGAACGTTTACAGCAACAACGAAATGGCTCATATGCTGGCAGACTCAGTAGGCGGTCATCAAGTAGTGCAGGTAAAAGCTGCAAAAATGGCTAATGTACCAGAGGCAGAAATTCAGTTAATTAATGGTTCAGGACTGGGGCAAGAAAATCGCATTTCTCCTAGGGCTGCTTGTGCAATGTTGATGGCAATTCAACAGGAAGCTGCTGCTGATCAACTCAATTTGGCTGATTTGTTTCCCACTTCTGGATTTGACCACAGAGGTACGATGCAGCATCGGCATTTACCGGCTGCAACTGTGATGAAAACTGGGACTTTGCGAGATGTCAGTGCTTTAGCTGGGGTTGTACCAACACGCGATCGCGGTTTAGTTTGGTTTGCCATCATTAACCGTGGCCCACAAATCACAGCTTTCCGCCAACAACAAGACAAACTTTTGCAAAGTCTAGTACAGCAGTTACAAATCCCTCCTCACGTTCCTAATGCCCTCACGCCTCATACTGCTAAATCTTTACCAGAACTGGGTAATACTAACCGGAATGAGATTGTCTTTAAAAGCTAGGAAGAAGGGGCGGGGGAGATAAGGGAGGCAAGGTAGAGTTTACCCAGTCCTTAATCCCTCACATTGGGAATAATCTCTGTCACTACTCTGTTCCTAGAACCGCCCCCTTTAACTACAATATTTTCGGTTTGCAGATTACCGACAGCAGTTTCACCCTTGAAATTTACGGGGGGATCAACTTGTTGATAAGCTACATTTCCTTGGGCTTCTAGTAATTTTTTGTCCAGATACCAAGTCATTTTTTGAGCATTGAGAGTCTGACGACGCTGCCCAATAGCGTTGACTTTACCTATTAAATAAACTATTTTTTGGGCAATTTTCATTTCACCTTGGTTAGCAGTTACAGTTACGTTTTCTGCTTTATGAAACACACGTACAGGTGAATTTGTGGTGACGGTTTCCCCGTTCATGTTCCAAGTCAATGACTTACTAGTGATTTGAACTGGGGGATTTAATGACTCTACTTGAGCATTGTTTGCTAGTGTAGCAATCTTAGTTTTCAAGTTGACTTCGGCCGAATTACCCTTACCGCGATCGCTAATTTGATTATTTTTGTAACGGTCAATCTGAATCAGGCGATCGCTGACTAATGTTTCTGCTTTAATCTGCCAAATTAAATGCTCGGTTCGCATTTTTATCTGGGGATCGGCAGAAGTTGCTACTACACCACCCGAAAATTCCATACGTTGTTCACGGGTTTTTACTCTTGCTTCCTGCGCTACAGCCTGGAGTTGTTTATGACTACCATTAATTTGGTTACGGACAATTAATAAATCTTCTTGAGGTCGCCATTCCAATTCATTTCCTCGCAAGATAATCCCATTTGCCGGATCTGTAGCTACTATTTTTCCTTTGAGAAATAGTTGTTTACCATCCTGTTCAATGTCTGCTTTTTCGGCTTTGACTTGGTAAACTACTTTGCCATCTTGATAAAGTTCCCCATAAGGGCTTTGAGCTTCACCAATTTGTTTTTCTTTGGTATATTCTGCTTGTTTAGCTTTGACTCTCCAGACTGGTCTTCCTACTTCATCTGCTTGTTCGAGGGTGACATCGAAGAAAGTCAAATTGCTATCTTGTCTAGATGAATCAGAATTATTTGCTTGGTTGCTTATGGGGGATTTAACTCCACAAGCTACTAAACCAAGTATTAGGCAAATAGTTAAAGGTAGATAATACCAATTACTTTTAAGTAAAGAAAATGGGGAAAAAGTTGTTTTTCTTCCCCCCTCCTGATTTAAATTTGTGCTTATTTCCAAATTATCTTGTTTATACTGCATTAATCCTGAATTTCTAGGTGTCCATCGCTGGTATCATCTAAAAATCCCATGCCAGATAAAGGTCGATAGGGATAGCTTTGGCGTGGGGTTTTTTGAATGTCTTCTTTGATAGCCTCTAAATCAATATAGCGATCGCTAACATTAATTAAGCTATCACTAGTCATAGAACGCAAACTTACAACCTCTACCCGGACACCACGATAGCTGACGGAATTTACTGCATAAGCTAGATCCCCATCACCACTAACTAACACTGCGGTGTCATAAGAATCCACCAAAGCCATCATATCTACAGCGATTTCTACGTCTAGGTTAGCTTTTTTAGAACCATCTGGTAGCTGTACTAAATCTTTAGCAATGACTCGATAACCATTCCGCCGCATCCACAACAAAAACCCCTGTTGTTTCTCATTGGTGCGATCTACACCAGTATAGAAAAAAGCGCGTAACAATCGAGAACCACCTGTTAAGCGACACAGTAGTTTCGTGTAATCAATTTCAATGCCTAATTGCAAAGCTGCGTAAAATAGGTTTGAGCCGTCAATAAATATAGCAACACGTCCTCGATTTTCTAAAACCTGCTCAGGCGTAAATATCGAGTCATTTTCCAAGTTATTCAACATTATTGTCATACCTCATTTTTATTTTTGATATTTTTGATAGAATTTTTCAAGTTGAGAATACTATCGGCTTATGATAACGTTCCGGGGCTAATAATTAAGTTTCGCCCCGTTATTTTTTCTGAAAAAAATAAAAAATGGCACTAAAACAAGATTAATCAAAAATTCCAAAGACTAATCATTTTTTGGTAGTTCTATGCGTTTAAAAATGGGTTGGGGTTTCCCCAAGTTTTGTTGATTAGATAGTAATCCCCATTTTGAATGGGTATCAAAACTTGCTGTTTGCTCATTAAAATCAATTCCAAAGCCCAGCTGCCGATAAATATCGCTACTGATATTCGGAATCACAGGGGAAAGCAGATAAGCTGCTAGTCTAACAGATTCTAAAACCGTGTAAAGTACAGTCTCTACTTCCTGTTGTTGCCCTTGTTTATATAGTGTCCAAGGTGCTTGATCATCGATATACTTGTTGCTGGCTTGCACCAGTGAAAGCACATTTTCGCAAGCTTGGTTGAACGCTAGTGATTCGTAGGCTTGTTTAACTTTTTCCCCTAAATGTAAACCGATGGCTTTCAAAGGATTTTCCGCAGGAACAGCTTCATTGTTAACTGACAGTGCATTTTCAGGACAGTATTTCTTCACCATGTTTAGGGTGCGATTGAGCAAATTACCTAAATCATTTGCCAAATCTGCATTCAAAACATTAATGAATCTAATTTCATTAAAGTCGCCATCTTTGCCAAATTCGATTTCCTTAAGGAAGTAATAACGAACGGCATCACTACCATAGCGTTGAACTAGTGCTATAGGATCAAGGGTATTACCCAGACTTTTACCCATTTTTTGTCCATCTTTGGTTAAAAACCCATGCCCAAATACCTTTTCTGGTAGAGGTAAATTGGCTGACATCAACATCGCCGGCCAATAAACAGCATGGAAGCGCAGAATATCTTTACCAATCAAGTGCAGGTTAATTGGCCACCATTTGGCTAGGGCGTTTTCTAAGGTGGGGGTGGTATCAGCATCTAACAAGGCTGTGACATAACCCAGCAGGGCATCAAACCACACATATAAGGTATGGTTGGGATCAGCTGGTACAGAAAAACCCCAATCTACATTTACCCGTGAAATGGAAAAGTCTTGTAACCCTTGGCTGACAAAGTTTAAAACTTCATTGCGACGACTTTGTGGTTGAATAAAGTCTGGGTGAGACTGGTAAAATTCCTCTAATTGAGTTTGATACTTAGATAAACGGAAGAAATAATTTTGTTCGTCTCGCCACTCAACTTCTTTGTTGGTATGAATAGGGCAGAAATTGCCTTCTAATAAGTCCCTCTCTTCTTTAAACTCTTCACAGGATACGCAATACCAGCCTTTTTGTTGACCTTGGTAAATGTCCCCACCTTCCCAGACTCGTTGGAAGAATTCTTTAACAATGGCTTCGTGGCGCGGTGAGGTAGTGCGAATAAAGCGATCGCACTTAATGTTGAGCAACTCCCACAAGGACGCAAAACTAGCCGATATTTGATCGCAAAACTCTTGTGGTGCTTTGCCTAAACTCTCTGCCGATCGCTGAATTTTTTGTCCGTGTTCATCTGTACCTGTAATTAATAATACTTGCTTTCCTCGCAACCTATAAAACCGCGCCAGTGTATCTGCCGCCATTGTTGTATAAGCACTACCTAGGTGTGGTACATCGTTTACATAATATAACGGGGTTGTTAGTGCAAATGTCTTTTCTGTTTTATCCACTATATTCATGCAAAATAAAAATCAAATTATTAAAACGTTTATTTTTTAATTTTCAGAGCAAAACCAAGCAATTATATAACATTATTGTTCTTTTTTTCAACAATAACTTTATATTAGCAAATTTACGACATTAAGCATGATTTTGTTATTTATATAAATCTCGCTAATTTTCATAAAAAAGACAGAAATTAACTATTAAAAATTCAGTTAAATGTTTTTTATCACATCTATAGTTATAGGTAATGTAAACCCCCAAATAATTGATATTTGCTAGCTTCTGCTCATAAAACATTTCTACCTTAAGACAGTCATGGGATTAGTAAAGAAATGTAAAAATTAAGTCAAGATAAACTGCGATATTTTTCGCAAAGTATATAGATTAGCTATGAGTCTCAATAGACCTCTAGACATTTCTCAATCATTCTTAGCTACACTCTCAACAAATATGTTTCGTTATTACGAGGATCGCATTCCCCAAGATGCTAGTTTGTTAGTAGTGAGCAATCATCGCAGTTTTATGGATGCCCTGATATTAATGGCAGCTTTAGAAAGTCCGATTCGCTTTGCTTGTCATCACTACATGGGACAAGTACCAATTTTGCGAGAGATTGTCACGGGACAATTAGGTTGTTTTCCTCTAGAAGAAAACCAGCAGCGTCAGCAAAGCTTTTTTGTGCAGTCCCAGCAGTTATTACGAAGAAAACAGATGGTGGGAGTGTTTCCTGAAGGTGCTAATCCCATGGTGAAATACACTGAACCGAATCAAGTGGGTGAATTTCGTCGTGGGTTTGCTCATCTGGCGTTACGTTCTGATGTGTCAGATTTAGGTGTGTTACCAGTGGCGATCGCCTCTTTAGAAGAGGTGAATACAGCCGCTTTTCCCTTGCGGTTGTTAAGTTTATTTGACCCTTCCGAACCTTTATTTAATCAGTCTGGTTGGCATCCTCTGGTAATTTATCGTCGCGTGGCTGTGTTAATTGGTCGTCCCTATTGGATTACATCTCAACATCAACAGCAATATCACGGCAAACAGGCAAAAAATGTCGTAGCTGAACTAACCACGTACTGTCACCGGGAAATTGCCCACTTACTCATGCAAGGCTGCTATTAAAATTGTAGATGTTTTTTTACTAAATGATGGCTCTCATTCAGCAATATATAGCAATTAAACATCATTGATCAGATAGGAAAGCCCTGATGAATACCAGTAATCTGGAGTCTAAAATCTGGTAGTTATCATAGATAGAAGAGGATTGCTATATAAAGTTCTTATAGTAATCATCAGTAATTCTGACCAAAGTTGCATAAAATACATTTAACTGTTCTTCAATTTATACTAATTCAAAACATTTTGGTATTACATTGGTAGATCCGTAAAAGCACATGACTACTTTATTTGTTATTTATATTCTTGATTTAAACTACTATTAACCAGCAAATTCATGTATTTTTAAATTTAGGTTAAGTAATTATTAACATACTAAAATAAATTTAAAGTATTTGTTACATTTGAAGCTATGATCTGAAGATAAATTTAACTTTGACGACTGCGCTTCAACCCTTTTATTGTCCTAGTTATGTAGAATTTTGGATTTTTCTGGGGTAAAGCTGAATAAAAACGATCACGTGACTAAAATTTTGCCACAATGCCAGAAGTTGAACTAAAGCCGTGTTTTCTCACACCTAGACAAGTTAAGCCAGAATACCCGCTATTTGTGTATTTGCCGGGAATGGATGGAACTGGTCAACTATTGCGATCGCAAACAGCAGGATTAGAAGTTGGCTTTGATGTCCGGTGTTTGGCAATACCCCGTCAAGACTTGACGACTTGGGAAGCACTCACCAGTAACGTATTAGACTTAATCCATGCGGAATTAGAGAAAAGTTCTCAGAGGTCAGTTTATTTATGTGGTGAGTCCTTTGGCGGTTGCTTGGCGATGAAAGTAGCCATCCAAGCCCCACAATTATTTAAACGCATAATTTTAATTAACCCAGCATCCGCCTTTGGACTGAGGCCGTGGTTAGATTGGTCATCTCAACTAATGCACTTAGTCCCAGGATGCTTTTACGATATCGGCGCACTGGGTTTGTTACCATTTTTAGCATCTTTACCCCGAATCTCGCGAAATGTCAGACATGAACTGCTAAAAACCATGCGTTCTGTACCACCAGAGACAGTGAATTGGCGAGTATCCATGTTGAGAGAATTTAGTATTGATGAAAATAAGTTGCGTTCTCTTCAACAAGCCGTTTTATTAATTGCCGGTGCTAGCGATCGCCTTTTACCTTCTGTTAGCGAAATCCAACGCCTAGCCAACATCATACCCAATAGCAGAACTTTAGTCCTACCGGAAAGTGGACACGCCTGCTTATTAGAAGAAGGTGTAAATCTCTATGAAATTCTTCAGTCTCATAACTTTTTAGAGATCAAAAACCTGTCCGATAATACACAATTTCCTATGGAAATAGCAAAGGCTTACAAAATTTATCATCCAACCAATTAGCAAACTCACTTTAAAAATTTTCTGCCGTTTAAAAAATTACGACTTAAGTTTCAAAAACCTTATATTTTTCTGGGTACTGCCAAAAAAATCATGTTAGGCAAATCTAGAAAACCTTATGGGATAACAAGGGTTTCCAATTTACATCGGGTTGGAAACTGAATATAACATTTAGATAAAATTTTCAGATTTTCCGAAAACAACATATTCAAAGAGGAAGATACATAGGGGAATCAGATGTATTCCTTCCGTAAAGATTAAGGAACTAATATGAAACTACAAAAAACCACAACAACAAGCAGACTAGAGCAAGCATCTACGCTGTTAAATAAAATCAATGACAGCAACCTTCAAGAAGTTACTGGTGGTTTTGGATATACTAATCCAGATCCTAACAGACCAGAAAGTGAAAAACAGGGTACTCGCGCAGTCTAAATAGTTTTACCAATCATCTTTTGTTTGGTCAACTGTAAGTGAAACTCTAACACGCGAGCAATAAAGTCTTATATCAAGATTTTTTGCTCGAACAACTACTTAACCCAGGGACGTAGAAAAGGATAAAATACTTTTCTTACGCCCTACGGGGTTATATTTGCATTTTAAAAACTTTATGCTGATTGGAAGATGTCAAACAAGGTAATAGTTAATTACAACCGAAAAAGAGAAGTTGTAACCAGGCTAATACTTACCAATGTCAGACGAGATTCAATCTAGAAAAAACAATATCAATCAAACAGTTGATTCACCCACAAATCCAAAATCAGCAGCAGATAAAAATCAAACATCCCTGATAGAGAATTTTGGCAGCACAGGCAAAATATTTCTAAATAAAGCAGTTGGAGTAGGAACAGCAACCGCAAAAACCACCCATAATTTATTTGCACAAGCAACTCAAATCACAGGCAAAGTCATCAATAATATTGAGCAAAATTGGCTGATTAGAAGAATATCAGGCTTTTTAAATCTCAATTGGCTGATTGGTGCTAGTGACAGTGTTGATTTAGAAAAAGCAGCAACTGCGGTCAAAAAAATCCAACAGAAAAACCCCAAAGAATCCCCCAGGCAAATAGCCCACCGCATCATGATGGAAAAAGCCACGAAAGCCGGGGGAATTGGTTTAGCAAGTAGTATTTTGCCAGGAGTCGCCACCGCGCTGTTAGCAGTTGACTTGGCGGCGACAATGAAGTTGCAGACAGAAATGTTATATCAAATTGCTGCTGCCTATGGCTTAGATTTAAAAGACTCTAGCCGCAAAGGTGAACTGTTAACAATTTTTGGTTTAGGTTTAGGTGGAAATCGCCTCCTGAAAGCAGCCGGACTAGTTTTATTGCGAAACGTCCCCTTTGCTGGAGCAGCGATCGCAGCTAGTGCCAATGCCACCATGAGTTATTCTTTAGGATATGCCGCTTGTCGTTTTTACGAAGCCAAACTAGATGAATCAGTGTCATTAGAATCGCCGCAAACACTGGCAACTTTAAAAGCAGAAAGCGAAAAATACCTAGAAACTGCGATCGCTCAACAAGCAGTCATGGATAAAATATTAGTCCGCATGATTCTAGCCAGTCACCCCGAAAAAACTTGGCAAGAAATCTTACCCCAACTACAAGCCGCCAACCTCAGTCCAACTTCCATATCGGCCATTGAGAAAAATATCAAATCACCCCAACCCTTAGATCAGCTACTCAACCAACTAGATCGGGATTTTGCCATACCCTTACTAGCACAGTGTCAAAGAATTGCCCAACTAGACAATCAGACTACACCAGTAGAGCAAGAAATTATGACTGCGATCGCCAAAAAATTTGATATTGATTAGTTATTCGATTTGCTCAGGATCAACACCGAGCGATAGTAAACGCTGTTTTAACTGCTCTACCTGCTGCTGTGCTTCTCGTAGTGCTTGCGCCTGTTCTGTCGGATTCAGTAACTTTTCACCTGTATCTTCCCGATAAAAACCGATCAATTCTCCTTCCACTTGCAACCGCAACCCCAAAGGTTCACTGCGATTGTCTGTAATCAATTCATATATATCTTGCCGTAAGCGATAGCCTTGTAACTGCCCCTTCACCCATTCACCTTTGGGGTCAAATAGCCAGTATTCCTTGACTCCCAGTTGCTCGTACAAAGTCTTCTTAAATTCCAGATCCTGATTTTTCGTCCCGGCTGAAGTCATCTCAAAAATTACAGATGGAACTTCCCCTTCTTCCCAGACTTTGTAATTATCTCGACCACCAGGCGCGACATTAAAAATTACCATCACATCTGGTGCAACTCGCAACTTAGGGAAACCCTGAGCGTAGTAGAGAAACTGATTAGCCAGGACTGTTGCCTGTTGTCCTTGTAAATACTGGCGCAGAACTTCTAGAGTTGCCAGCAAAACGCACAGGTGGGCATAACTTTCTGCCACAGGTTCACCGTCAGAACTAGGATAGAACACTTCTGCCCGTTGTTTGGATGATAGAGCTTGAGTCACGTCGCTTCGCTCCGAATTCAAAATTTGCAGAAGGTCTGAGTATATTCTCAATTATATGCCCCACAGTCATCAGTTCCTTCTCCTTCCCAAGTCTCTCACTCGAAAAATTTTGAGCAATACTTATACAAGAAGTAAGTTTACGCAAAATTCAAAAATGGCCATTCAACTAAGTGACAAGCCCTTGCTAGAGTGGGCAGGAGATACCCTCGCGATCGCATTATTTGAAGAAGCAGTAGAGTTAACCGGGGAACTGGCAACATTAGATGAGAAGTTGTCCGGCATTTTAAAAGAAATAATTGCCGAAGAAGAATTTACAGGCAAAGCCAACAGCACCATTTTTAGCCGTGTTAGTGGTGCTAGCCCAGTTAAAAAAATTATTTTAGTGGGTTTAGGCAAAGCCGATAACCTCAAATTAGAAACTCTCAGACGTGCGGCTGCGGTGGTAGGAAAAGTTGCCAAAAAACAGAAAAGCAAAGTTTTGGGCTTTAGTTTCCCCTTGTGGAATAATGATCCAGCCGCCTCTTTACAAGCACTAGCCGAAGGTGTGCAGCTAGGACTTTACCAAGATAATCGCTTTAAATCAGATCCAGAAGATAAAGGTTCACGAGTCGAAACCATCGAATTTCTAGGATTTGCTGGACAAGAAGCAGCAATTACCAAAGCCAACCAAATAGTTTCCGGGGTTATCTTGGCAAGGGAATTAGTCGCCGCCCCAGCCAACACAGTTACACCCATTACGATGGCAGAAATTGCCCAACAAATTGCCCAAGACCACGGGTTACAAATCGAAATTTTGGAACAAGCAGACTGTGAAAAATTAGGCATGGGTGCTTTTTTGGGAGTGGCGCAGGCTTCTGATTTACCCCCAAAATTCATTCACCTCACCTACAAACCAGAAGGTACACCCAAGCGCAAACTAGGAATTGTGGGTAAAGGCTTAACCTTCGATTCCGGCGGACTCAACATTAAAGGTGCTGGTAGCGGGATCGAAACCATGAAAATCGATATGGGTGGTGCAGCCGCTACTTTAGGCGCAGCCAAAGCGATCGCTCAACTCAAACCAGACGCAGAAGTTCACTTTATCTCGGCTGTGACTGAAAACATGATTAGCGGTCATGCCATGCACCCAGGAGACATCCTCACAGCATCTAACGGCAAAACAATTGAAGTGAATAACACTGACGCTGAAGGACGTTTGACCCTTGCAGATGCCTTAGTTTTTACCGACAAATTAGGATTAGATGCGATCGTAGATTTAGCTACCCTAACTGGTGCTTGTGTCATTGCTTTGGGTGACGACATCGCCGGTTTGTACACTCCAGATAATGCTTTAGCTACCCAGCTAGAACAAGCATCGGCAAGCTCAGGCGAAAAAATTTGGCGGATGCCAATGGAAGAAAAATATTTTGACGGGCTTAAATCTGGTATTGCGGATATGAAAAACACCGGGCCTCGTCCTGGTGGTTCAATCACCGCGTCCTTGTTCCTCAAACAATTTGTCAAAGATACCGCCTGGGCGCATCTAGATATTGCCGGGCCAGTGTGGGCAGATAAAGATAATGGCTATAACAACACTGGTGCAACTGGTTTCGGTGTAAGAATGCTGGTTAATTGGGTACTGGAGAACTAGGGAGTAGGGAGTAGGGAGTAGGGAGTAGGGAAGCAGGGGAAGCAGGGGAGATAAGAAATCATCTTTTGAATTTTTTCTGCCCCATTCCCCATGCCCCATTCCCCAATAATTCATGCTATCGTGGGCTTACTGTGATAAGCTGTTGCAAAAATTACAGCAGTAATTCGGCAGCGAGAAAGTTAAGTTTTTTCAGCAAAGCCATCTGGTAAAATTTGTAAGGTTTCTAGAAGCTCTGAGCAATGGGATCGACTGGCGTGCGGATAGCAATTGATGCAATGGGAGGGGATCATGCTCCCGGTGAAATCGTTACTGGCGCGGTGCGAGCCAGTGAAGAATTAGGCGTGAAAGTTTTATTAGTGGGTGATCCCCAAAAAATTAAAGCTGCCTTGCCTCCAAAAACCAATTTGGAAGGAGTGGAAATCATTCCGGCTGAGGATGCGATCGCAATGGATGAAGAGCCTTTAAATGCGGTCAGACGCAAACGCAAGGCCTCTGTTAATGTGGCGATGGATTTGGTAAAGCAGCAAAAGGCAGACGCGGTATTCTCTGCTGGTCACTCTGGGGCAGCGATGGCCTCAGCCTTACTCCGTCTTGGAAGATTGCCAGGGGTTGACCGTCCAGCCATTGGTACAGTGTTTCCTACAATCAAAGCGGGTAAACCAGTCTTAATACTTGATGTCGGTGCAAACGTAGATTGCCGTCCCAAGTTTTTAGAACAGTTTGCCGTCATCGGTTCGATTTATAGTCAGTATGTTTTAGGTACGGATGAACCCAAAGTAGGTTTGTTGAATATTGGCGAAGAAGAGACTAAAGGCAATGAATTAGCCCTACGGACTCATGAACTGTTGCGGGAAAATCCATACATTAGCTTTATTGGTAATGCTGAAGGACGAGATGTACTTTCCGGCGAGTTCGATGTGATTGTCTGTGATGGCTTTGTCGGTAATATCTTACTCAAATTTGCTGAAGCGATCGGTGGGGTAATTTTGCAAATCTTACGGGAAGAATTGCCTCAAGGATTACACGGTCAAATTGGAACAGCTCTTTTAAAACCCAATCTCAAGCGCATTAAGCAGCGCATGGATCATGCCGAGCATGGTGGTGCTTTGCTGTTAGGGGTATCAGGAGTTTGTTTAATCGGTCATGGTAGTTCTCAAGCCCCTTCAGTATTTAACGCCATTCGCATGGCTAAAGAAGCTGTAGACAATAAAGTAATGCAACAACTGCAATCCCAATATGAGATGCTACAGAGTGAGAGTAGTTAGCAATCAGCCACAAGACTAGCAATTACAGCTAGCAAGAAGTCATTGGTTAGCAGCATCAGACTAATGACTAATGACTGATGACTGATGACTAAAAGCTGATAGCTTGGGAGAATAGGAGTGCAAAACTTAGGTATAGCAATAACAGGAAGTGGTTCGGCAGTACCAGCAACTTCCCTTCACAATCAAGAACTCACCCAACTGGTGGAAACATCAGATGAGTGGATTACTACCAGAACAGGAATTCGGCAGCGACGGTTAGCAAATTCCACAGATTCCTTAAGTAGTCTGGCCACTGCTGCAAGCATTCAAGCGATCGCCTCAGCCGGAATTACACCAGGCGATTTAGATTTAATCTTGCTGGCAACTTCCACCCCAGATGACTTATTTGGTAGCGCGTGTAAAGTTCAAGCTGAGTTAGGTGCAACCCAAGCAGTAGCTTTTGACCTCACAGCAGCTTGCTCTGGCTTTGTATTTGGGCTAGTCACAGCCGCCCAATACATTAGAACAGGCGCATATCGAAATGTACTGCTGATCGGAGCAGATGTCCTCTCTCGTTGGGTAGATTGGCAAGACAGGCGCACTTGCGTATTGTTTGGTGATGGGGCTGGTGCAGTTGTATTGCAAGCCAATGATAGCGATCGCTTATTAGGATTTGCCCTCAAAAGTGATGGTACTCAAAACCACTACCTCAACTTAGCTTATCAAGGTACTCCCCAAGAAATCATTCCCGGCGTAAATGTTACTCAAGGCACTTATCAACCCATCACCATGAACGGCAAAGAAGTTTACCGCTTCGCCGCCCAAAAAGTGCCGGAAATCATTGATAAGGCATTATTTGCAGCTAATCTCACTGTTGACCAAATAGACTGGTTGTTACTGCATCAAGCCAATCAACGTATCCTTGATACCGTTGCCCAACGCCTCAATATTCCTGACCACAAAGTAATCAGCAATTTGGCTAATTACGGTAATACCTCCGCCGCCTCCATTCCCATAGCTTTAGATGAAGCAGTGCGGGAAGGCAAAATAAAAACCAATGACATCATAGCTGCATCCGGCTTTGGAGCAGGTTTAACCTGGGGTGCAGCAATTTTCCAATGGGGAAGATAAACAATTAAAAATTAAAAATTAAAAATTAAAAAATTGGATTCTTTATTTTTAATTTGCGTACCCCTCCAGAGTGAATCCTACGGATACGCTACGCGTAGCGTGTCGCAGACAAAAGTTCTGTAGGCGGGTTTCCCAATTTAGGAACGCCACTTGCTACAAGCCGGGAAACCCGGCCAACGCAGTGGCTCAAATTTTCAAGACGAATTTTGAATTTGAGTGAAGCGATTGACCAATGACTAAAACTGCATGGGTGTTTCCCGGACAAGGTTCTCAAACACTGGGAATGGGAACAGACTTATTAGATATACCAGAGGCCAAAGCCAAGTTTGACCAAGCTGAGTCAATCTTAGGCTGGTCTGTAACAGAAATCTGCCAAAACGAAGAAGAAAAGTTATCAAAGACACTCTACACTCAGCCCTGTCTTTACGTAGTAGAAAGTATCTTAGCTGACCTCATCCGGGAAAAAGGACACCAGCCAGATTTAGTTGCTGGTCACAGTTTGGGAGAATACATTGCCCTTTACGTTGCGGGTGTGTTTGAGTGGTCAGCCGGATTAGAGTTAGTCAAGCGACGCGCCGAACTCATGGATAGTGCCGCAGGCGGAATGATGGCGGCTTTGATGAACTTTGACCGTGAAAAACTAGAAAAGGTACTGGCTGAAAATCCTGATGTAGTTTTAGCAAATGATAACAGTCCAGCACAGGTAGTCATCTCCGGCACTCCAGAGGCAGTACAAACAGTCATGTCTCAAGTTAAAGCTAAACGTGCCATCCCCCTGAAAGTTTCGGGAGCATTCCACTCGCATCTGATGGCAAATGTGGCAGATGATTTTCAAAAAATTCTTGATACTGTAGAATTTCAATCAGCTAAAGTACCAGTATCATCGAACGTCCAGCCAGAACCCGCCGTTGATGCTGAAATTTTAAAGCAACGCCTCAGCCAACAAATGACAGGTTCAGTTCGCTGGCGAGAAATTGCTTTACAACTACCAGCTAATAGTATTGAAAGAGTAGTAGAAATCGGCCCTGGTAACGTGCTAACTGGTTTGATTAAACGCAGCACAACTGATTTAATCTTAGAAAACATCCGTAACGCTGCTGAATTACCAAATTAGGGAATGGGGACTGGTGACTGGGGAAAAGAGCAAAGGGGAAAATAATTAATCTAATCCCTTTGCACCTTTACCTTTACCGTTTTCCCTCATAATCATCCCCAATCATCCCCAATCATCCCCAATCCCCAATCCCCTATGTCTCGAACTCGCGAACCGTTTATTAGTCTAGCTCTTTACCATGCTTTCAAGTGGTCGGTAGTCAGTCCGATGCTTCATGCTTACTTTCGGGGACGGATTTATGGTGTGGAAAATGTTCCTCAATCAGGCCCTGTGCTAGTTGTCAGTAATCATGCCAGTTACTTTGACCCGCCGATTGTCTCGAATTGTGTTGCGCGTCCAGTAGCATACATGGCTAAAGAAGAATTATTTGATGTCCCAGTTCTGGCACAAGCTATTAAATTGTATGGTGCTTACCCAGTAAGTCGGGGAAGTGCCGATCGCAATGCTATCCGCGCAGCTCTAGAGTATCTTAATAATGGCTGGGCTGTTGGCGTATTCTTAGAAGGAACGCGTACCCCCGATGGCCGTATTAGTGACCCAAAACGCGGTGCAGCACTGTTAGCTGCTAAGGCACAGGCCCCTATATTACCTGTATGTTTGTGGGGTTCGGAGAAAATTTTACAACCAGGCTCATCCTTACCGCGTGCAGTTCCCCTCACGGTAAGAATTGGTAATTTAATTGATACCCCCAGTTCTACCAATAAAGAAGAATTGGAACGTGTAACACAAAAATGTGCCGCCGTCATTAACCAAATGCACGATTTAGGGCGTTGAGTAAAATATTTAGAACATATGCTCCCAGAAAGTAGCGATCGCTGCTTTAACTTTTGTAGATTAAAACTCAATATTCAAAAATTAGGCATGACTAACTATTATGCGTGGATTTGAAGCCAAAACTTTTTGGCATCGTCTGAATAATTCCTTAATAGTACGCTTTTTACTATTAGTCGCTGCTGGTTGGGCTTTAGTCCAGCTTTTAGCATACTTTCAAACAGTAATTGTGATTTTTACGTTTGCCACTATTTTGGCTTTTTTACTCAGCTATCCTGTCAAGTGGTTGCAGCATTTTTTGCCCCACGGTATAGCAGTTGTTATAGTTTTTATAGTTAGCATAATATTTCTGAGTGGACTATTAATTACTATTGGTGTGGCAGTTGTATCTCAGGGGCAACAATTAATAGACAGTATCTCTAATTTTTTAACTTCTTTATTACCTTTCTTAGAAAGAATTGAAGAAACTCTGCGTAATCGTAATTTGCAAATAGACTTAAGTATAATTCAAGAGCAATTACGAAATCAAGCAATATCAACTTTAGTCACAAGCCTAACTATATTACAACAATTGCTGTCTAATTTTGTCACTTTTATCATAATTGCTGTTGTAGCTTTTTTTATGTTGCTAGATGGTGAAAAATTGTGGAAATTCATTCTCAGATTTTTACCTAATCAGCATCGTGGAAGATTTACAAATATTCTGCGCCGGAATTTCTTAGGTTTTTTTCGAGGTCAGTTACTATTAACTTTATTTCTAACTAGTGCAAGTTTTATTGTTTTTATATTATTTAATGTCCCTTTCGCTTTACTTCTGTCTTTGATAGTAGGGATACTTGATATTATTCCAGGTATAGGAGCAACTTTAGGAGTGAGTGTAATTACTTTGATTATTTTATCTCAAGATGTTTGGTTAGCATTAAAAGTTTTAATAGCTTGCATAATTCTTCAACAAATCCAAGATAATTTAATTGCCCCTCGCGTTATGCAAGGAACATTAAATCTTAATCCTGTAGTGGTATTCTTCGCTCTGTTAGTAGGTGCAAGAGTTGCAGGATTATTGGGGATTTTTTTGTCGATTCCAATTACTGGAGTAATTGTATCGTTGTTTGAAATTAATGCTATGAAGTCAGAAGTTTAGGGAATAGTTATTTTTTCTATTGTCTTCTCAATGACAAATTCCACATTATTGTAAAATCAACATATACACGCAAAAAACAGCAAATCATGTCAGATGTAAGAAAGGAATTATCAGAAATATTAGACGAAGCCGAGTGGGAATGGCTGATTCCCCATGTCCAAAGAGAAGCGGTTATTTTGGTGTCGCTAGACTTAGATTTGCTCAATGTAGGCGAAGCGATCGCAACTGATAATACCTCATCTGTCGAACAATGGATTGAGCGTCAATTAATTACTAAGCCTTCAGTCACTCAAGTGGGAGAATGGAATTGCGATCGCGAAAAGCGATTTAAAACCCTGATCATCCAGCCCTATGTTCTGGTGCAAGAAATCGCAGCCTGATTCCAATTTAGGAGTAATGAGTGCTGAGTAATGAGTAATGAGTAATGAGTAATGAGTGCTGTTAGCGGTAGCGCGGCGTTTAGCCGATGCTGAGTTATGAGTTCGGATAATTCTAACTTAGTCCCTAGAAACATTTTCATACCGCATTTCTCACCGCCGATGTTTAACTTCTTCCGCACCTGTGTAACCAGTAGCTACCCAAACTAACGATCTAACTCCATCACGAATAGATTTTTCAATAGGTTCAGGTGGTGTTTGGGACGGTACTGGTATCGCTTTAAACTTAATTCCCCTACTACCCAAAATTATCTCAGCAATTACGCAGGCGCGGCGCATATGAAAATCTGAGGTGATTAAATAAACATTCTTAATCTTGCGTGCTTGTAAGTCGTCTACTAATGTAGTAAAATTTGTAACGGTATCTACTGCCTCATAGTCTAAATGTAAACGTTGAGGATTAATACCAGCCTTATTAAACACCCGTTTGGTAAAGACAGGTGGACTACCGCCAGAAATCAGTATTGGTAAATTTGGATACTGACTGGCAAATTTGGCAGTAAATTTTTCTCTTTCTAGGTTCTTGGTTGAGCCACCTAAAACAATAACTGCTTCGGGTTTTTCAATATTGTTTTGTACTTCCTGATATCCCAACCAAATTAGTAGTGGTAGAACAACCACTGCAAATTGAAATGACTTACCTCTAAACAATAGATTATTCTTCAAGGCTCTAAAACTTCGTCTGATGATTGTGTCTATGAGATCAGAAAAATAAGAATATTGGCAAACTCACCCAAACATCCCTTTGCGATCTACGCTAATATGCAGTTAAGCACATATCAACTATAGATATGCAAAACTCAGCGATCATCCCGGAGATAGGAATTGCGATCGCTAGCTTGATGCAATGAGTTGTTGATGACGGGACTGGCCAGGCTCGAACCGGCGACCTAGCGCTTAGGAGGCGCTCGCTCTATCCAACTGAGCTACAGCCCCAACTACGGAGCATATACAATGATAGCAGTAGTTTTAGGTGGACTGCCAAAAATTGTTCCAAGAACCGCCGCCAATTTCTAACCCACAAAGATAGCTGTCTGCTTTGAGAATGACTAGAGGGGATGTACCCCTTATTTGTCGTAACTCTAAAGTCAGCTTTCCTTGCATAGTGTCCTGACAACAAAATTGTAAACCTTTTGCTGTCGGCGCACGCAGGGGTGTACCGGGTAGATGAGTAGTTCCGGTTAATTCAATCTCATAATCTAGGTTTTTTGCTTTCATTTGCCATCTACCCCAGGGTTGAATATCCCACTCTACTTTGGCATTCCAGGGGACGAATTCATAAAACTGGCCTTGATAATGCAACCCAATCATCGCTACAGATTCCATCCACCACAACACACCCCGTCTACCACCGCCAGCCGTTAACGCCAAATCAGGTTCGCCATCAAAGCTATTACAATTCAACCAAAACCATTTCTGGGGAAAAGCACCACCCCAATTTTTTTCCCCATAGGCTGGCGCATTCTGAAATTGATAAATTTTGCCATTCCAATCAATCCAACCACTAGCCAAGCCATGAGCCATTAAAATCTGCCATCCTGGTTCAAAAATCTGTAAAAACGACAGCCAGCCAGCAGTAGATTGCTGAATACTATTTTGATTACCCCAGCCATATACAGGCTGAATTTCATACTCCCAACGGCAATAAAAACCAGTAGCAGGATCTTGCATAAATCCCTGATTCAAATTTGCAGTAGCTTGATAACCTTCTTGGACATATTGTGCAAACTCTGATGGTAACAGGTAGAGGGGTTGGCTATTGAGGTTAGTTTTACCCCAATGACCCAAAGCCAAAGCATCTCGACTAGCCCAAAATTTAGTCACATCAGGAAAAATCCGACAGAGATATTCATCATTCACACCCAGGACTTGCGCCGCACCGCCACTGTAGGGTTGACCGCCAATGGGGTCTTCAATGGAATACATAAAAGCAAAAGTCTGACCACAATCTGGCAAAGTGACGCGGTAATACCAGCCTTCAAAAAAACGGCGACCACTCCCGTCCCAATGGTATCCACTGTGAGGTGTTTGAGTAGATTGAAGAGGATTGACTGGAATAGTTAACATAGATTTATCTACTTCTATTTCTCTGTATGCGCGATTGTCTTGATATTAATCATGCTTATGAAATTCTAGGGTTAAAACCTGGTGTATCGCAGGTAGAGATAAAACGAGCTTATCGTCAAATAGTGAAAATTTGGCATCCCGATCGCTTTATTCATCCACAGCAAAAACAGCAAGCAGAGGCCAAAATTAAACAAATCAACGCTGCTTACAATCTGCTCAAGTCAGAAAGTCCCACTGTGACACCGCCTGCTGCAACTGCACCCAAAAATGCGCCAAACGTATCAGTCAATCGCTTTGATGGGGAAACTTTCTATAACTATGGTGTGGAGAGCGTAGGACAAGGAGAATATCAAGAAGCGATCGCCTACTTTACCCAAGCAATTCGCCTCAACCCCCGCTATATTGAAGCTTATAAATATCGTGGATTCGTTTGCTCTCAATTAGGCTATGAATACAGAGCCGCATCAGATTTGAATAAAGCCGCACAGCTAGAAGGTAAAATCCCCACAGCCACTTCTTTTTCACAGGTCAAGTATAAAACTCAGCGTCCATCTTTGGTAGCTAAATGGTGTCAAAAACTCAAAAATTTACTCAAATGGCGTTGAGTAATGAGTAATGAGTAATGAGTAATGAGTAAATTCCCCTTGTCTCCCCTGCTCCCTACTCCCTGCTCCCTGCTACCCTGTTCTTCTGCTCTCCTGCTTTCTAATTATTGGCTTCGCCAGATAGAATAGTTAGCAAATGTTGCCTACCACCTGACTCATGACACCTTCACAAGAACTAGAAACCGTAAACACTCCTGACATCGATACTGAGGGATATGGCAACTCAGAACCTCATCCCATAAATGAGTTACCTGATGAGGTCGAAATGTCTCTTTTCGACCACTTAGAAGAATTACGACAACGGATTTTTTATGCCCTGATTGCTGTAGCTGTGGGAGTTGTCGGTTGTTTTCTAGCTGTGAAACCAATTGTCCAGCTGCTAGAAGTCCCAGCCAAGGGAGTTAAATTTCTGCAACTTGCACCGGGAGAATATTTCTTTGTCTCTATAAAAGTTGCAGCCTACAGTGGCATAGTCATCTCTAGTCCCTTCATACTTTATCAAGTTATCCAGTTTGTGCTGCCAGGACTAACTCGCCGTGAACGTCGATTACTGGGGCCGATAGTTTTAGGGTCGAGTGTGTTATTTGGTGCTGGTTTAGTTTTTGCTTATTCACTGCTCATTCCCGCCGCTTTAAATTTCTTTATCAGCTACGGTGCGGATGTAGTCGAACAAATTTGGTCAATTGACAAGTATTTTGAATTTGTACTGTTATTAATGTTCAGTACCGGGTTAGCCTTCCAAGTGCCGATCATCCAACTGTTACTGGCTAATCTGGGAATTGTTTCTTCTGCAACCATGCTAGCTGGTTGGCGATCGGTGATTCTGGGGGGAGTAATTTTAGGTGCTGTTCTTACCCCTTCTACAGACCCTCTCACCCAAAGTCTTTTGGCTGGTGCTGTTTTAGGTCTTTACTTTGGTGGTATTGGTTTAGTCAAACTCTCTGGCAAATAGCGATTAATCATGCAAATCAGCTATGAAGACTTTGCGAAAGTCGAAATTCGTGTTGGTAAAGTTGTTCAAGTAGAGCCATTTACTAAAGCCCGAAAACCAGCTTATAAACTGTGGATAGACTTTGGTGATTTGGGTATAAAAAAATCTAGCGCACAAATCACCAAACTATATCAGCCAGAGGATATTATCAACCAATTCATCTTAGCTGTGACAAACTTTCCACCTCGTCAAATAGCTGATTTCATGTCTGAAGTTTTGGTTTTGGGTATAGTTCTGGATGACGGGGAAGTTGCTTTAATTCAACCAGATAGAGATGTACCTTTGGGTAAAAGAATTTTATAAATCATATAGCAATATTAAAGGTTGTTTGAAAAGGTTTGTTCTATAGAATTCCGGTTTAAATTTTGAAAATATACTGAGACTTCAATCTATATCCAACAAGGCTTTTATAGCGTTTCCTATCACATGAGGTATATCATAGTCCCCTTCTTGTGGCGGAGAGAAGTCTGAGCGGCAGTTTCCGCCGAACAGAACTTCGGAAGAGGGGGTTGGGTTTCTTGTACCTCACAGCGAGAACTGCTATATCTAAAAACTCGTTCAGAAATCAAATAGAACTCCTATATGTCATGTTGAATGCAGTTCTGAGCAAAGCGACGGAACTGGAATCTTGGCATACTAAGACACGCTCTGCATACCCCTTCGGGGTGAATCCTACGGATACGCTACGCGTTCACACAGTGTTCCGTAAAGCCTGCGGCATAGCTACGCTTAGGGCGCAGCCTCTCTTAGAGAAGCAAGCTGCGCGGAGCGTTCCGTTTGCGGTAGCGTTTCTAAAGAGAAGGAAACGTAGAGAAACATCTCAGTATATATTCTCCAGAATGACATTTTTATACTTCTAGCAACTTTTCAAACATCCTCTTATGCTCTTCAAATATTATATTGTTTAATCTTGCTTAATAGTTCTTAGTATTTCTCATGATTTAAACACGTAAAAGTTGAAATTTTTATATCCTCGCTTTGATCAAATAACTATATAATTGCTATGTGTAGTAGTTCATACATAAATTTGTAGCTAAAATGGACTGTCTAGTATATCTATATTGAGATTTCTAGTTTCGCAGATGCCCATATAGCGGTACTGATGCAGAAAATGCAACAAGCCTGCTTTAGATTAGGCTGTCTATTTGTTGTTTCAAGTTTCGTGTATAACAACCTTGCTCGTGTTTCCCTAGAAGTGTATATATTAGGCGATCGCTAAATCCCTAAATAATATTAGTTATTCAATAGAGTTCAGTTATTAATCGAAACAAGAATAAAAATAGTTTGGGTTTTGCTATATCTACCCAAGCCATATTTTTCACTCACATAAATTTATTTGCTCATAAATAATTTATTAAAAATTGTTGAAATGGCAGTAAATTCCGAAAATAATAAGTAATCATAGCTCTGACAATATCAAACCCTGCCCTGGCTTCAAAAAAGATGTTTTTAAGCAAAAATGTCTTTATCCAATTAAATTTTTAGGTAAAATATTAATTGGATAAAGAGTATATTAATTTTTTATAAAATAGATACTGGGTTTAAAATTTTAATTTGAAATCTTCCTAATATTGTTCATGTCCAATTGTCCAGGTAATTGCATAATGCTAACAAAGTCTTTAACAATTATTGCAGAGCATCATCAATATTTCAAAAATGATGGTGATGATGTAATTCAAGGATTAAAACAAACACCAAAGAATTTACCACCAAAATATTTTTATGATGATCGCGGCTCGGAATTATTTGAACAAATTTGTGAATTACCAGAATATTATCCCACCAGAACAGAAGCTTGGATATTGCGTCAATATGCCGATGAAATTGCTCAAATCACTGGTAAATCTGAATTGATAGAGTTAGGAAGCGGTAGTTCTACCAAAACTATTTTCCTGTTAGATGCTTATCAAAAAAAGTCCAGTTTATGTAAATATGTACCAATTGATGTTAGTGGTGGAATCCTCAAAGCTAGTGTCCTGAAGCTGCAAAAAAAGTACCCTAATTTATCGATTAATGGCTTAGTAGGAACTTACGAACAAGCATTAATCAAACTAGCCTCTAATGCTTCCCTCTCGCGGATTATTTTCTTTCTGGGAAGTTCGATAGGGAATTTCAATCCCCAAGAGTCGGAGAGGTTTTTACAACAAGTTGCTGATGCTTTAAACCCAGGTGATTACTTTTTACTAGGGTTAGATTTACAAAAACCCAAAGATATTTTAGAAGCAGCCTACAACGACAATCAAGGAGTAACATCTGCTTTTAATTTGAATATGCTCTCCCATTTAAATTGGCGGTTTAAAGGTAATTTTGACCTCAATTTATTTACTCATCAAGCCATTTATAATCAAGCCGACGCTCAAATTGAAATGTATCTGCATTGCCAAAAGAGCCATTGGGTATCTCTAGAAGCTTTAGATTGCAAAGTTTTCTTGGAAGCTGGAGAAAGCATTCTCACTGAAATTTCTCGCAAGTTCGATTTAGAAAATATCCAAAAAGAACTGGAGGTACAAGGACTGAAGACCATCAAGACTTGGACAGACCCCAAGCAGTGGTTTGGCTTGATTCTTTGTCAAGCTTAAATCTTATTGTTTCATGGATGAAAATATAGCTCAAAACTGAGAACCCACGGAGGAATTTCCGAAAATTAAAACGTAATTTAAAATACGAAAATTATGAGTTAATTTACGGATATATCTTACCTAATTCTTTCCTCTTTATCCCCAAATCTTTTGATCCCACAGAGTTTGGGGATTGTTATTCTTATCTTGACGCTGACGCAGATATTGAGAGCTATTCTAGAACTTTTAGAGCAAGAGGGAATAGATTTTTTGCATATCGAATTAAGAACAGATCCAGACAACTATCAAAAAACTCTAAATGCCATCAAAAACTGATAAAAGTAATGAAAATTATTCAATCTACTGAACTGCTAAAACTTGATAGTTGCAATAACCAAGATATTTTCGATTACTTTGATAATGCTTGGCGACTGGAAGATAGACTTTTGGAAAGTCTAGTCGGCGAAGAAACATTTTATCTTAACCCCGACCCTCTCAGAAATCCTCTCATTTTTTATCTGGGTCATTCGCCTGTTTTTTACATCAATAAGTTAATCCAGGTAGGTTTATTAGAAAAACGCCTTAATTCAGACTATGAAATCCTGTTTGAAATTGGCGTTGATCCAGAAAAACCACAGGAATTAAATCAAGCGATCGCGCATTTAGAATGGCCACAAGTTGCAAAGGTTTGGGAATATCGCCAAAAAGCCTATGAGGTAATTTCACAATTTATTCAAACAACTGCAATTGATTTACCAATTCGTCCTAATCATCCCCTATGGGCTTTAATGATGGGACTAGAACACCAGCGTATTCACATTGAAACTTCTTCGATGTTAATTCGCCAACTACCAATTTCTAGGGTTAAACGTCCGCAAAATTGGGAATACGCACCTTGTAATGGTTATACACCCCAAAATGAAATGGTAGAAGTATCTGGGGGTGTAGTAAAAATAGGTAAAGCCTTTGATGATCATACCTATGGATGGGATATTGATTATGGCGATCGCACTGTTGAAGTTGCACCTTTTTTAGCCAGTCAATATCTGATTACCAATGCCGATTTTTTCTATTTTGTCAAGGATGGAGGCTACGAAAATAAAGATTATTGGGATAAAGAATCTTGGTGCTGGAAAACGGAAAACAACATCAAATATCCCAAGTTTTGGCTACCTGAAAATGGTAATTATAAATATCGAGCCATGTTTGATGAAATTAAATTACCTCTAGATTGGCCTGTTGAAGTCAATCACTATGAAGCAATGGCTTACTGTCGTTGGCAAGGTAAAGATACCCGTTTAATGAGTGAAGCTGAATACCATTTAGCAACTTATTGTAACGGTTTAATAGAAGATATAGAAAATTATAATCTCAATTTAAGATTTGGCTCACCTAGTCCAGTTGGAATGCTAGAAACCGCTAAAAGTCACTCTGGATTGTACGATTTACGGGGTAATGTTTGGGAATGGTTGAGTGATAACTTAAATCCGCTTTCAGGATATAAACCTCACTTTCTTTATAAAGACAATTCTGCTATCTTTTTTGATACCAAACATCATATGATGTTAGGTGGATGTTGGATCACTAACGGTACAGAAGCTTTAAAGTATTACCGCAACTGGTTTCGCCCCAATTTTTATCAGCACGCTGGTTTTAGGATTGTCATAAACCAGTAAGTCCGTGCAACTAATTTACTAGTGTTTCACTTTCTAATCAGGAAGCTGAAATAAATTATTGTGCTTAAAAGTAGGAGATGTTTAATGAAAGATTTTGACAATATTCAGATGGCAGAATTTCAACAACCGATTCGTTGCTGTAATGTCACAGCAATCGCCTATGCTGCAACTGCATTAGGCTTTCCCATCACAGTTGATGATATTTTCTATGTCACGAAACTACCAATTGCTTCGGTTCTAGATGATGGGATGACATTAGCGGAGACATACGATACCTGTGTGAAATATGTGCAGAATGCCAACTTGCCAGTTGCCGTCAGTATGGAATATTTTGACAATCCATCAATGACAATGGAGAAGTTTATTGAAATTGTAGAAAAAGCTGTTTTCGATACAAGTGACATTCATATTTTCAACTTCAATACCAAAATTGCTCACAATAACCCCAATCTAGAAGGGGGACACTTCTCACTGTTAGCAGACTATAATCCTAGTTCTCAGGAAATCACCGTTGCAGATACAAATCCCAAGCGATACACACGCTTTTGGAAATGCCCTGTACATCTGATGTATAAAGCTTGCGTTGATAAAGATTCTGCCTGTGATCGCTCTCGCGGAATGATTATTCTGCGAAAGAATAACAGCTAAGGCTTTATCAGATACTTTTATTTCATAGTTGCTAGGGTGTATCAGGAAACAATAAAACTGCTGCACTCTAGATATCAGAGTTTTTTGGAGAAGCAAAAGGCAAATTTCAAGTACATATTTGCAGTAGTTGACGTTGGCGTACCTTATAATTCCAACCTAGCTCATATCTACAAGAGTAATTGAGGAAGTAGGACAAGAGTTAAAAGCAAATTATTCAGATGTCCTCGAATCTACACAAATAGATGGAGTGGAAAGTCTCGGTGAATCTAACTTGTTGCTGCGGACATTGACCAAGGTGAAGCCAGGAAAACATATCCATATACAGCATATTCTTCGCAAAATGTTCATGGATACCTTACTTGAAGAAAGTATTCGACTTTATCCTTCCAGTGCAAGTTGTGAAGAGTAAAAAATATATCAGCAACCAGAAACATTATTTTCTATAAATATTGAGGTTATATAGATAGATGCAATATTTCTTAAATATGTGCTATGAACTTGAGTTTTATGTAAAAATTGCTATTAGCTGCACGATTGTTCAGCAGGTTTTTTACTGGTTTTTAAATAAAGCCGAAACTAACTTGATCATGCAAGTTAGTTTGTACTGGCTAATTGGTTCTATTTCATTTTATAGTATTGGGTTTTTCATTGAAAAAATAATCAAAACTAATGATTCTCTTAGAGATAAACTGATAGTAAGAGTTAAGAAAGTAAAAAAGCAATCATTTCCCATCTGCACTGTAAAAGGTGTCATTATAGGAGAAATCAAAGCTTTGATATCAGCATCAATAATTCTATATTTAGCCCCAGAAGTTCATAGGGGAAACAGCTTAATCCTCAATTTCGGATGGTTTTTGATGAGAATAGTAGTTGCTGATTTTTGTTTTTATGTTGCCCATTGGCTACTACACAGAAAGTTCTTGCAACAAATCCATCTTAAACATCATGAATTTCGTGATTCCTCAAGTTTTGTGGCTGGACATAAGAGTTTTATTGAATATGTAATTGTTACGCTCACAGACATTTTACCTATATTTATATTTGGATATGACATCACTCAACTTTGTGCATGGAGCATTATAGGGAACGCTTATAATTTAGAAGGTCATAGTTCTTTGTCAATATTTTTTATTCCATCAGATTTCCATGATCTTCATCACACTTGCTTTCAGGGAAATTATGGCATTCAGGGATTGTGGGACAGAGTATTCAATACACTAAATCCTCCTACCAAGAAGCGAGGAATAATGTTTCCTGTGAGTCTTCTGGAGTTTAGAAACATCAATGCCAAGGATGGCGATCGCAGCAATTAAGCACCAGTATTTTTGAGGATGCAGGAAAATTGTTCAGGTATAAAATTAAATAATCCATTCAGATGCGCGTTCTCCCAAATCTAAGGGGATACTAACAGCTTTGCCAAGCCGGGGGCGATCGCGTGTTTGGGTAATAAATGTTCGCACCTGCGCCGCACCACCCAAAGCATGAAGATAATTCGCCACACTTTCCAGATGCTCTTGATATTCTGTTTCACTCATAGGGAAAGAAGCTTGCTCTAGATACTTCCACATGACTTGCAGAAAGATTTTCCCCTGGGTGCGACGGAACTGGACATCGTATGAATGTCCCCATTTATCCAGCAATAGTTGGTGTAACTCCTGTCCTGTCATAGTTTTGCTCAAATAGATTTTACATTTAGTTATGATGTTAAGTTCCGTAACTCAAGTATGATAAGGATATAAAGAAATGTAATGCTAACAAAATGGATGCTAAATATATCTTGAAACAAAGAAATACAGCATCACGGTCGGCGTTAGCATTTCGACTCAGGCAGGAGATGCTCAAGTATTAGTACTCTTGTCAACACGCTTAACAAAATACACGAAAGAGCGCGTAGATTATGGCTCAATTTTCTGAATCTATGGACGTTCCCGATATGGGGCGACGTCAATTCATGAACCTGCTAACTTTTGGAACTGTCACAGGTGTAGCCCTGGGTGCATTGTATCCCGTTGTCAATTACTTTATTCCACCTGCAACGGGTGGAGCAGGTGGCGGAACAACAGCAAAAGACGAGCTGGGCAACGATGTTAGCGTCAGCAAATTTCTAGAAAGCCATAATGTAGGCGATCGCACCCTAGTTCAAGGACTAAAGGGAGACCCAACTTACATTGTGGTGGAAAGTAAAGAAGCTATTACTGATTACGGCATCAACGCCATTTGTACCCACTTAGGTTGTGTCGTTCCTTGGAATGTGGCAGAAAATAAGTTTAAATGTCCTTGTCACGGTTCTCAATATGATGCCACCGGTAAGGTAGTACGTGGCCCAGCACCACGTTCTTTGGCTTTAAGTCACACCAAAGTGGAAGACGATAAAATCGTTCTCACGACTTGGACTGAAACCGACTTCCGCACAAACGAAGAACCTTGGTGGGCTTAATCAGTGCTGAGTGCTGAGTATTGAGTGCTGAGTGCTGAGTATTGAGTGCTGAGTGCTGAGTATTGAGTATTATTGTCTCCACTCATAACTCTTAACTCATTGTGGCTGAGAGTGATAAGTCTTTAGTCCAAAGTCCATAGTAGAAATCATCAACTATTGACCAATGACTAATGACTAATGACTAATGACTAATGACCAATGACCAATGACCAATGACCAATGACTAATTCAATCGTTGTCCTTAAATGAGATGAGAAATGCTTGTATAACAGCGAGGTTAACTCGCTCTGCTAGAGCAATGGTAAAAGTATTGCTCGTAGCGATCGCTGCCGTGACATTTTTCTTTACCAGCGACATAGCTCTTCCCCAATCTGCTGCTGCATACCCTTTCTGGGCGCAGCAAACCTACCCACAAACCCCCCGCGAACCGACAGGGCGAATTGTTTGTGCTAACTGCCACCTAGCAGCCAAGCCAACAGAAGTAGAAGTTCCCCAATCGGTATTACCTGATCAGGTATTTAAAGCCGTCGTCAAAATTCCCTACGACACCAGCATTCAACAAGTTGGTGCTGATGGCTCTAAAGTCGGCTTAAACGTCGGTGCTGTGTTGATGTTGCCCGAAGGCTTCAAAATTGCACCCGCAGACCGTATTTCTGAAGAATTGAAAGAAGAAGTTGGCGATGTTTACTTCCAAGCCTACGGCGAAGATAAAGAAAACGTCGTAATTGTTGGCCCTTTACCTGGCGAACAGTATCAGGAAATCGTCTTCCCAGTCCTTTCTCCCAACCCTGCAACGGATAAAAACATCCACTTCGGAAAATATGCAGTGAACGTTGGTGCAAACCGGGGTCGTGGACAAGTTTATCCTACAGGCGAAAAGAGCAACAATAACGTCTATAACGCTGCTGCTACAGGCACAATTAGCAAGATTGCTAAAGAAGAAGATGAAAACGGCAGCGTTAAATATGTAGTCAACATCAAAACTGAGTCCGGTGAAGTTGTTACTGATACCATTCCCGCAGGCCCAGAATTGATTGTTTCTGAAGGTCAGGCAGTGACAGCAGGTGATGCTTTAACCAGCAACCCCAACGTTGGTGGTTTCGGTCAAAAAGATGTAGAAATCGTATTGCAAGATGCCAACAGAGTAGGCTGGATGATTGCTTTCATTGCACTAGTAATGATGGCTCAAGTCATGCTAGTTCTCAAGAAGAAGCAGGTTGAAAAAGTCCAAGCTGCTGAACTTAATTTCTAAATTCTTTGCTAAATCAATATTTTTCAGACAGGCTAACTACCTGTCTTTTTTATTTTCAGGGAGTGAGGAATACCCACCCTACCTGATCGGTATGCACACCTGAAGGAGTATTGCAAATATTGTGGCAAGAAAGTTATATTTATTTACATAAAGTTACAAAAATAAAAAAAGAGGTTTGTAATGACTATTTTATTTGCAGTATTAGCTTTAGGTTGGGTAGCAGCTTCTGTATTAGGTACTATGGCTTATTTCCTAGGAGAGCAGAAAAAGCCCATCCATGAACGCAACTGGAGTTCTGAATCCTTTGAAAAGCTAGCTAAATCTATTACTGGTACAGATATAGATTACAGCGATCGCACTCCTGCCTATGCTATGGATGCTTACACTAGCCAGAATCTGTCCCGATAACATTCAAAATGCTAAATTTTTCAGTAATAATAAACCCCCAGTAATTGACGCTGGGGGTTTTGCTTTTAAGCTACTAAAGGGTTAGAGGCTAGAGAATCTAATTTTTTATTACTCAGCACTCACTACTCACTACTCACTACTCAGCACTCAGCACTCAGCACTCAGCACTCAGCACTCTTACAAAGGACGGTAAGCGCGGTAGTTGATATTCGGGAAAATATTATCCATTAATTCGACCTTTTCCAGCCAACCGCTATCGATTTTGCCGATTTTCACATCTTCATAGAGCTTATTAAAGCGCATCAAGTGCGATCGCGTCCGCCTCACAGCATAAGGAACCATAGTTCCTGTCCGCATAATAAACGCCCAGTCAGAAGATTGCGCCAATAATAATTCCCGCGCTGCTTGATTAAGTGCCTTCGAGCCTAATTCATCTTCTGGTTCTAGGTGGGAAATTTCAATCATGCGTTCAGCCGCCTTGTGCAGATGTGGGTAAATCCAAGCATTAGTCTCATTTAACCAATACTCATGGAAACCCTTATAACCCCAACTTGATTGGGAAGGACGACAGACTTGTTGAGTTGGTTCTGCTCGTAAATAGTCTGCCAAATGGGTCATTGCATAAGTTCCTTGGTCATACCACGACTTACGGAACAGATAATCAATAAACCAAGGGCCTTCATACCACCAATGTCCAAATAACTCTGCATCATAGGGAGAAACAATAATCGGCGGACGCTGCATTATTCCGTAAAGATGTTCTGCTTGTCGTTCGCGGTTATACATAAAATTAGCCGCGTGTTCTGCCGCTTTTTCTTTTGCCCAATATGGATCATAGAGTGCCTTGTCTGATAAACCCAAGCCTCGTCCAGTAATTTTATGATACTTAATACCAGTGTTTTTACGTTGGCCGTTAGGCATGATATAGGGCTTGATGTACTCATACTCAGCTTCCCAACCCAAATCTTTGTAAAATTCCCGATATTCTGCTGCACCGGGATAACCTACCTCAGAAGACCAGACCTGCTGAGAAGATTCATGATCTCGACCAAAGGCTGCAACACCAGTTTCGGTAAAAATTGGGGTATACGTACCAAAACGGGGACGAGGACGGGCGTAAAGAATACCATGTCCATCAGTGAGGAAGTAGCGCAAACCAGCATCGGCTAGCATCCGTTCTAAGCCTTCATAATAGGCGCATTCCGGCAACCAAATACCTTTAGGTGGACGGCCAAACGTTTCTTCGTAGTGTTCACACGCTACCTGAATTTGCGCCCACACAGCTTGGGGGTACATTTTCATCAGTGGCAAATAGCCGTGAGTTGCACCACAAGTAATGATTTCTAAGTTGTTAGAGTCTTGGAACTGTTTAAAAGCCGTAACCAAATCGCCATTGTAGCGTTCCCACATCTGACGCGCTTCGTTAAACTCAGTGGCGTAGTGTTCGGCTAAGTAACGCATATGTCCATTTTGGACATTGCGCTCGGCTTCCAGTTCTATAAGTTCTTCTAATTGAGCTAGATGTGCATCATAACGTTCTTGCAGTAAAGGATCACGGAGCATTGACACAAGTGGTGGTGTCATACTCATCGTGATTTTAAAGTCAATGCCGTCTCGCTTTAAGCCTTCAAATACTTTCAATAAAGGAATGTAAGTTTCTGTAATAGCTTCATAGAGCCATTCCTCTTCCAGCACATAATCACTTTCTGGGTGACGAACGAAGGGGAGGTGTGCGTGGAGTACAAGCGCGACGTAGCCAATAGCCATAGTGTTTTGGGGTGATACTGATAAATTGAAGGTCTAGGGAGTAGGTGGAAATTAACAATATTTTAAGACCTTCTGGGATCGTGACAGACTAGTAATCTGAGGAAATTAACTATCAACCCACAATAAACTTTTCACTATAGCTAAAGTATTTGATCAGGATCAATGCCATTAGCAATTGGGCATTGGGCATTGTATTTTTTTCCCCCTTGCCTCCCCTGCCTCCCCTGCTTTCTTGTCCCCCTTATCCCCCACTCCCTACCCAATCAACTGCTGATTATTCTTCATCATCATACAAATCTTGTAAACCTTGTACTTGAGTACGTCGGGAAGTTCGGCGATATTTTTTGCTTTCAAGTTTTGGTTCGTATTGGCTTTGGCCTTTACCTTTGGTTTTGTGCTTTAAATTGGATTCTGGATCGGCTTGTTGGTTAAGTTGTGTTTGCCGCGCGATCGCTTCGTCTAAAAATTCCAAATAATGTTCATATCGTTCCCACTCACCCCGCACTACACAATCTGGCTCATCTCGATGTAAACAGTCATTAAATCTACAGTTACCATTGGCTAGGCGTTCTCTGACCTCTGGAAAATAATGTACTAACTCTTGTGGACTGCAATCCAAGTCAGGCTGATTAAAGCCGGGGGTGTCTGCTAATAAACCACCATTGGGTAAGTCAAATAATTCTACATGGCGTGTTGTATGCCGACCACGGGCTAACTTACCCGAAACTTCTCCCACTCGCAGGTTAATATCGGGAATTAAGGCATTAATTAAGCTGGATTTACCCACACCAGAAGGCCCAGCTATAACGGTGATTTTCTGGCTGAGATATTTTGCTACTTCGCCAATATTAATTTCCTGCTGAACGCTAATAAATAGGGGTTGATAGCCCCACTTTGATAAGCGATCGCTAATTTCTTGCTTTTCTTTAGGGCTGACTAAATCGCTTTTATTCAAACATAACAGCACATCTATACCAGTAGATTCAGCCTTAATTAAAAATCGGCTGAGTTGGTAAGGTTCTAGGGGTGGGTCAGCCACTGCAAAAACCAACAGAATTTGGTCAGCATTGGCGATTGGCGGTCGGTCTAATTCAGTTTGACGGGGTAAGACATCCGCGATCGCCCCGCGTCCTCCCGACCAATCTGGCTCTTCTACGACCACGCGATCGCCCACCATTACCTGCTGCCCGATTTTCTTCAAACGCATTCGGCGAGTACATAAAAGCAGGGGTAGAGGTGTAGAGGGGAACAGTGTATTTATTTCCTCCCCTGATCCCCCTACCTCCTCTGCTTCCCTTGCTCTCAATTCTTGATCTAGCTGTACTTTGTAAAAATTAGCTTGCACAGCTAACACAGTACCCAAAAGCTGTCCAGTAGTACCAAGTTTCATTAGGCAGTTACGGGACGGCGGATTAACAAAGAAAAATAGCCAGTACAGTCTGTAATTTTTTCTACTTGATAACCAGCCATTGTCAAGCTGTCAGGAACTTGTTCAATTGGTTCGCCAGGGTCTAACCATACCTCCAGCAAAGCACCAGGAGACATTTGTTCCAGACGAAGTTTAGTCCGCACAAAATTAATCGGGCAAGGAGTGCCACGCAAATCTAGTTGAGCATCAGGAGTTAATAAAGGAGAGAGATTCATTACTTAAACAGATTTCCCAAAAAACCTTCTAAACCACCTTTACCAGTACGGTCTCCCTTAATTTTAGCCAGCTTCTCTAACAATTCTCTCTCCTCTGGTATCACCTTGGTAGGAATATCAATTAACACTGTTAACAGATGATCCCCCCGACTTACAGGATTACCTAAGCGGGGTACACCGCGATTTTCCAACTTCATCACCGTATTAGGCTGAGTACCTGCGGGAATAATCAATTCCACAGGCCCATCTACCGTATCTACTTCCAAACGACAGCCTAAAATTGCTTGCAAATAGCTAACTTTAATTTCCGAGAGAACATTAATTCCATCCCGGTGAAATTCTTCATCCTCATTCACGAACAAGTAGACATACAAATCGCCTGGAGGACCACTACGTTGACCTGCATCACCCTCTTGGGATATGCGTAGACGTGTACCATTATCCACACCTGCGGGAATAGTAATTTTCAGTTTCTTGGTAATTTGATTTGTACCCTTACCATCACAAGTATCACATTTGTCTTCAATTACCATGCCTGTACCATTACAGGTGGGACAAGTCGATACCTGAGTGAAACTACCAAAGGGCGTTCTAGTTACGCGGCGGACTTGACCAGAACCGCTACAAGTCGAACAGGTGCGGGGACGAGTTCCTGGTTTTGCGCCTGAACCACTACAGGTTTCACAGGTTTCTAGGTGAGAAATCCGAATTTCTTTTTCACCACCGAAGACAGCTTCCCGAAAATCTAACTTTAAGTCTAGCCGTAAATCATCGCCCCGCGCCGGCCCGCTACGCCGTCTCTGGGTTGGGCCACCCATACCACCGGCAAAGCCACTAAAAATACTTTCAAAGATATCGGCAAAGCCGCCCATATCGCTCATATCTTGGAAACCAACACCAGCACCAGAAACACCCTCTGGCCCGAAGCGATCGTAACGCGCACGGGTTTCTGGCTCAGAAAGGACTTCGTAAGCACGGTTAATTTCCTTAAATCGCTCCTCCGCCCCCGGTTCTTTGTTCACATCTGGGTGATACTTCCGGGCTAGACGACGGTAAGCTTGTTTGAGTTCTTCTTTGTCAGCGTCACGAGAGACGCCCAGAATTTCATAGTAGTCGCGGGCCATATAGCAAAGGTAAAAGTGAGGACGAATAGATAATCAGGCAGCAGACACCACAAGTGGGGCTGGCTGGAAGCTAGTACCGCAAGGCGGAAGTCAAAAGTCAAAAGTTTCGTATATCAAGGCTGTTGCTCGTTTGAAATGGTATGTTGATTTACGCCGTAGTGTACTAGGCAGAAGGTAGGCGTTAACTTATTTTAATAATTAATTGATTTTACCTGTTACCTTTTACAAAAATCACCAGCAAGTTGCCAGGCGTAGGTACTTTCTTCGCGGGAAACGAAAAAGCTACCGAATTTGGCAGTATTAAGAACACAGATTAGATTTGTCACTGACCAATCGGCGGTCTCTTTTACAATTGTGCTACGTACCACGGTAAAAGCCTGCTCATGAAATAGAGGGGCTAGCCGCACCATCAGGTGTGGAAAACCCCCCTTGCTAGGTATTAGTGATTGATGAATAGGGACTGGGGACAAGAAAGCAGGGGAGGTAGGGGAAGAAAAATACAATGCCCGCTCCCCAATCCTAATAGACCTAGCTTGAAAATAGGGAGTGGGGAGTAGGGAAAATAAATTTTTATTGCTCCTTGTGAGGGCAATTCATGGAGTCTCCTGCATAAATGCTTAATCTGTCATGTTGAGCAAAGCGAAACACCTCAAAGATTCTACATTTCATTCAGAATGACACATCTCATTTTCGGATTTTTGCAAGAGGTCTAATCTATGGCTTCATAATCAGCTTGTGCTGTGCTTTCGTCATCAAAATCAAAATTAAATTGGGGAATTAGAGTTCCATTCATCGGATGTTCTAAGGATAATGAACCATCGGAAATGGCTTCTACTTCTACGCCTACTTCTACTTCGTCATCATCATCATTTTGTCCGCTAGCCCGCTCGTAAACATTTGCACCAATCGCAAATAAAGTTTGTTGGAAGTCTTCTAGACACTGTTGGAATTCTTTCAGGGAAATAGCGGGATTAGTCATGACACTCTGGAGGAGGGCAAATTTTTCGTTGGCTAAAACTTTCATCTGCTCACCGATCAATTCACCATTATCTTTGAGAGTAGATTCATAACTAGATAACAAATTATCTGCTTGGTTTTTGAGGTCTACTAGTTCTTTGCGTCTTCTATCTTCTTCCGCAAACACTTCTGCTTCTTGGCGCATCCGTTCTACTTCATTGCTATTTAATCCACCTGTGTTAGTAATCCGAATACTCTGTTCTCTACCTGTGCCTTTATCTTGGGCAGCAACTTTGAGGATACCGTTTACATCGATTTCAAACGATACCTCAATTTGGGGTACACCACGAGGGGCCGGAGGAATGCCTGCTAAAAGAAATTTGCCGAGACTTTTATTATCTCGTGCCATTGCCCGTTCACCTTGGAGAACGTGAATTTCTACGGATGTTTGTCCATCAACGGCGGTGGAAAATATTTGTGACTTACTGGTAGGAATTGTCGTGTTACGTTCAATGATTTTGGTGAACACTTCTCCCAAAGTTTCAATTCCCAATGATAGTGGTGTGACATCTAAGAGTAAAAGATTATCTACTTCGCCACCTAGAACACCAGCTTGAATTGCTGCACCTAAACCTACTGCTTCATCGGGATTCACCGAACGGTCAGGAGTTTTGCCGTTGAAAAATTTGATCAGCGCGTTTTGTACGGCAGGAATCCGAGTAGAACCACCTACTAAAATAATTTTGTTGATATCTTGTGCTTTCAGGTCTGCATCTTTGAGAGCTTGACTCATTGGCTCGATGGTGGCTGCAATTAAATGCCCTACCAATTCTTCAAATTTAGAGCGGCTGAGTTCCATCTCTAGATGCTTTGGCCCAGTTTGATCAGCCGTAATAAAAGGCAGGTTAATTGAGGTACTAGCCATGCTAGAGAGTTCAATTTTGGCTTTTTCTGCCGCTTCTCGGAGGCGTTGCAGTGCCATTTTATCTTGGGCAAGGTCGATTTCTTCTTGTTGTTGGAAGCGTTCAATCATCCAACTGACAACACAGCCGTCAAAGTCATCGCCCCCTAGTTGGTTATTACCACTGGTAGCTTTGACTTCAAAAACCCCATCGCCTAGTTGCAATATAGATACATCAAATGTGCCGCCGCCCAAGTCAAATACCAAAATTAGCTGTTCTTGGTCTTGCTTTTCTAGACCAAAGGCTAAAGCCGCAGCTGTAGGTTCATTAATAATTCGTAGCACTTCCAGTCCGGCAATTGTGCCAGCATCTTTAGTAGCTTGCCGTTGGGCATCAGTGAAATATGCTGGTACGGTAATTACTGCTTGTGTTACAGCTTCACCTAAGAAGTTTTCCGCATCCTGTTTGAGCTTTTGCAGGATCATAGCGGATATTTCTTGGGGTGTGTAATTGCGTCCGCGAATCTGCACATCAACGGTATCGTCTCGACCTTTTACACAGTTATAAGGTACACGATCGCGCTCTGTTTCTGTATCATCCCAGCGACGACCGATAAATCTTTTGATACTAAAAACCGTGTTTTCAGCATTAGTTACGGCTTGGCGTTTTGCTAATTGACCGACCAAGCGATCGCCACTTTTACCAAACCCTACAATACTCGGTGTAGTTCGTCCGCCTTCGGAATTGGTAATCACAATTGGTTGACCACCTTCCAAAACTGCAACACAACTATTTGTAGTGCCTAAGTCGATCCCAATAACTTTTCCCATATTCAAGTATTTTTACTGACTGCTGTTGCCGGAATGTTACGCGGACTAACTTGAGGCAGGAGACAAACAATTCAAAATTAAGACTTGACTCTTGTCCAATAACCTATACCCAATCCCCAGCCTTTCAATGAGTGGATTTTAGATTATTCAATCCAAAATCTGTCTTGAAAAGTTTCCTACGGCGGGAAACCCGCCTACAGAACTTTCCGCAAAATCTAAAATTCCTAGTCCCCAGTAACCAATCCCTAACAATGCTCGCCTCTACTATGACCTAGGCACTATTGGTCAGCGAGGCGAGCATATACAGCTTAACTGTCGGCTGGACTCGACTGACTTTCTGGTGCAGATGGTGCATCTTCCTTTGGAGCAGCCACCTTAACCATAGAATGGCGTAGCACGCGATCGCCCAAGTAATATCCGCGTACTAACTCTTCTAACACTGTTCCTTCAGGATGTTCATCCGTAGGTTCGCGCATTACTGCTTCATGAAGGTTAGGATCAAATTCTTGTCCTTCAGGACGCATTGGCGATACACCCAATCGCTTCAGGGAATCTACGAGTTGTTTATAAACTCCCTGATAACTTTTGTGAATTGTCATCTCACCTTCAGTTTGTGGCTTGAGGTGCGCTCTAGCCCGTTCAAAATTATCGACTATAGGCAGCAAATCCATCAGAGTATTCCGCTTTACCTGTACGTCCAGCTCTTCTTTTTCCTTTTGTGTACGTTTGCGGTAATTTTCAAAATCTGCCGCAATCCTCATGTACTGTGTACTGCGTTCTTCTAGTTGGGCTTTGAGTGACTCAATATGTTGAGTCAATTCTGCCAAAGCTGCTGTTTCGACTTCAGTCGTTTCTGGTGCAGCGAAGTTATTTTCTTCTGTGAGTACAGTGTCTCCCGCTACATTAGTTGGGGCTGCCACTTGCTCATTAACCTCGCTGCCAGATTCGTGAGAATTGCTTGGGGCTTGGGAGTCGCTCATCATTGCTTGATTTACCTCTGTTGATTCACCCAATGGCTGGCTTGTATTGTTTATCTGTTTATTTTCGTCCATCATTATCTAAGTCTACTCATCCCAGGTATTGTTTAAGGCAGAATTTCGCCACAGCTAAGTAGCCATTGCAATTGATGGCTGTAAACTAGAGCTAATTTTTGTCCGAAATATATCTGGAACTAGTGTTACCTTCATCCTATTTTGACAAATGGTGAACAGACCTTCTAGGTGTGATAAACCGAATGAAATCGGGGAATGGGGGATAGGCCATTTAATTTTGAATTTTGAATTGATTCTTCCCCACTGCATCAAGCAGTTTAAAGTTTTAATGAGTCTGGATGAAAATTCTGTGGCTCATGTTGGGAATACTCTAAGCAGAGGTTTTCCCTACTCATTGCTCACCTATGACTCAATCGTCTCCGCAACGGCGCAGTACCGCTCTCACTACAAGAACAGAGTTTTCGCCTTTTGGTAGCAAGCTAGTGCAAACTGGCTATGTTAATACCGACCAAATGAGGCAGGCGCTGATTGAAAGTCGCAAGTCTGGTAGACCCTTGACGGAAGTGCTGGAGTCAATTACCGGGCGACAACTATCACCTGAGTTTCTCAGACAATACAAGAAACAACAATTATTTGAACTGAAAATACTATACGGTGTTGAATTCCTTGATCCGGAAGTCAATAACATCGGCGATACGATGGTGGGGCAACTCATAGAAACCCTCATTCCAGTTGATATCTGCCGTCGTCATCGTTTAGTACCACTCTCGAAGAATGATCAGCAAAATCCACCCTGCATTTTAGTAGCGATGGTTGATCCGGACAATTTAGAAGCGTCCGATGACCTCAACCGCATCTTGCGCCCCCAAGGTTTGGCATTAAAGCGCATGGTGATTACCCAGGATGATTACCAACAGCTAATCAACCAATATCTGGATGACTTGGCTGTGCGGCAAAAGCATATAGAACAAGAAAAGTTTACAGATATTAATCAAGATTTAGAAAATCTCAGCAATCTCAACCTAGAAGATGCCCCTGAAGAGATGGAGGCGGATTTAGGGGCGGCGATGAAGGGTGCAGAAGATGCACCAGTTATCAACCTCGTCAATAGAATTTTGGCAAAGGCTTTACATGAGCAGGTTTCTGATATTCACGTCGAACCACAAGAAGAAAACCTCCGCATTCGCTTCCGTAAGGACGGGGTGTTGCGGGAGGCTTTTGACCCCCTACCGAAAAAAATCATTCCCGCAGTTACAGCCCGATTTAAAATCATCTCTAACCTGGATATTGCCGAGAGACGCTTACCCCAAGACGGACGTATTAGGCGGATGTTCGAGGGACGGAAAGTAGACTTCCGGGTGAATACTTTACCCAGCCGCTACGGGGAAAAGGTCGTACTGCGGATTTTGGACAACTCTTCTACCCAACTGGGATTAAATAAGTTAATTACCGACCCAGAAACTTTGCAGATTGTCCAAGATATGGTCAGTAAGCCTTTTGGGTTGATTTTGGTAACAGGGCCTACGGGTTCTGGTAAAACAACTTCGCTATATTCAGCACTATCAGAAAAGAACTCTCCCGGTATTAATATCAGTACGGTAGAAGACCCGATTGAGTACAGTTTGCCGGGAATTACCCAAGTACAGGTAATTCGGGAAAAAGGACTGGATTTTGCCACAGCATTGCGGGCATTCTTGCGACAAGATCCAGATGTGTTACTGGTGGGTGAAACACGAGACAAAGAAACAGCTAAAACAGCGATTGAGGCGGCTTTAACTGGTCACTTAGTATTAACTACCTTACATACTAATGATGCCCCAGGTGCGATCGCACGGTTGGGAGAAATGGGCATTGAGCCGTTCATGGTGTCTAGTTCGTTAATTGGGGTATTGGCACAACGTTTGGTACGGCGTGTCTGTTCAGATTGTCGGATTCCCTACACTCCTACACCTGAAGAACTGGCTCGTTATGGCATGACCGCTTCCCAAGATGTGGGGGTGACTTTCTATAAGGCTAATACTTTATCACTAGAAGCGATCGCTGAAGCCAAAGCTCAAAATAATCTCTGCCCAACCTGTAATGGTGTCGGTTACAAAGGCCGTTGTGGTGTTTATGAAGTGATGCGTGTAACTGAACAACTGCAAACTTTAATCAACGAAGAAGCACCCACAGAACGCATCAAGGAAGTAGCTGTAGAAGAAGGCATGAAAACCCTGCTGGCTTACAGTCTAGACTTAGTTCGCCAAGGCTCTACCACCCTAGAAGAAGTAGAACGGGTGACGTTTACTGACACAGGTTTAGAAGCTGAATTAAAAGCCAAGCGTAAGAGTGGACTAACCTGTCGGAGTTGTAATGCTGTATTACAACCAGAATGGCTAGATTGTCCCTACTGTATGACACCACGGTTTGAGGATTAGTCAATGAAGTCCCTAGAGAGAGCAGGGGAGCAGGGAAGGCAGGGGGAGATAAGAAAATTAGCACTCCTTACGCCCTACTCCCCACTCAGCACTCAGCACTCCCCACTTTTTTAAATTAGAGCGAAGCGAAACTATGGAAATGATGATTGAAGACTTGATGGAGCAGTTAATTGAAATGGGTGGCTCGGATATGCACTTATCCGCCGGTTTGCCTCCCTATTTTCGTATTAGTGGCAAGCTCACACCCATCGGAGATGATATCTTGACCTCAGAGCAGTGCCAAAGACTGATTTTTAGTATGCTCAACAATACCCAGCGTAAAACCCTAGAACAGACATGGGAGTTGGATTGTTCCTATGGTGTGAAAGGTTTAGCACGTTTTCGGGTGAATGTTTATAAAGAGCGTGGTGCTTACGCTGCTTGTTTAAGGGCGCTCAGTTCCAAAATTCCTAATTTTGAAAAATTAGGTCTGCCAGATGTTGTTAGAGAAATGTGTGATAAACCCAGAGGATTAATTCTGGTGACAGGCCCTACAGGTTCTGGTAAAACAACGACTCTAGCGGCGATGATCGACTTGATTAACCGCACCAAAGCAGAGCATATTCTCACAGTCGAAGACCCCATTGAATTTGTCTACGAACCAATTAAAAGCCTAGTTCACCAACGACAATTGGGTGAAGATACTAAGAGTTTTGCTAATGCCTTAAAAGCTGCCCTACGGGAAGACCCAGATATTGTTCTAGTGGGAGAAATGCGGGATTTAGAAACTATTTCTTTAGCAATTTCCGCAGCAGAAACAGGTCACTTAGTATTTGGTACGCTACATACCAGTTCAGCTTCTCAGACTGTTGACCGGATTATTGACGTTTTCCCTCACGAAAAACAAACCCAAGTGAGGGTGCAATTATCTAACTCTTTAGTAGCAGTATTTAGTCAAACCTTAGTACCTAAGAAAAACCCCAAACCAGGTGAATATGGTCGGGTGATGGCACAAGAAATTATGATTATTACTCCCGCTATTTCTAACTTAATTCGCGAAGGTAAAACTTCACAAATTTATTCAGCTATTCAGACTGGCGGTAAATTAGGAATGCAAACTTTAGAGAAAGTTTTAGCAGATTATTACAAATCTGGCATGATCTCTTTTGAAGCCGCCATGTCCAAAACTTCCAAACCAGATGAGATTCAACGTCTTATCGGTGCATCTGCTCCACCACAAGGTGCAGCTAAAGCAGGTGTAAAAGCCCATTAGTCATTAGTCATTAGTCAGTTTTCATCGCTATGGAAGATTGGCTATTGACTAAATTATTAATTTTGAATTTTGAATACTTCTCCTAACTAATGGAGAGGCTATGCCTTAAGCGTTTGCGGTAGCGTGCCGGAGGCTCTAACTATGCCGCAGGCTTTACAAAAAATTTAGTACAAGTTTTGAATTTTGAATTAAATTATGCCAACATTTGTTGCCCGTGTTCGGGACTCACAGGGAAAGACCAGAAGTGAAAAAGTTGTTGCCGAATCCTTGGCAGATGCTCGTACTAATCTTAGAGATAAAGGTTTTGTAGTTCAAGACTTGAAGCAGACTCAATCTGCCAGTTTTGACTTCCAAAAATTCCAGACTTCTTTGGTCAAAGTTACTGTTAAAGAAAAAGCAGTATTCTCTCGACAACTGGCTACTTTAGTAAATGCAGGTGTAGCTATTGTTAGAGGACTGGGTGTATTAGCTGATCAATGTACCAATAGTAAACTGAAACAAGCTCTAAACGATATTAGTAATGATGTACAAAGCGGTGTTAATCTTTCAGATGCCATGCGTAAGCACCCTGATTGTTTTGATGGTTTGTATGTCAGTATGATTCAAGCTGGGGAGGTTGGAGGTGTTCTTGATGAAGTGCTAAATCGCCTAGCCAAGTTATTAGAAGATATGGCTAGATTACAGAACCAACTTAAATCAGCACTAGCTTATCCAGTAGTAGTTGGTATTTTGGCAACTGGTATTTTTGTCGGCATGACTGTTTTCCTTCTCCCTATTTTTGGCAAGATTTTCATAGAATTAGGAACAGAATTACCTGCATTAACCCAATTCTTAATGGATTGTAGTGAAATTTTAAGAAGTTGGAAATCAGGATTAATTATTGGTGGAATTGTAGGTGTAAAATTTAGCTACACACAGTATTACAAAACCCGCTTGGGTAAAGAAACAATTGACCGTCTTTCTTTAAAAATGCCGATATTTGGTGACTTGATTCAAAAATCTTCAGTGGCTCGTTTTAGTCGCACATTTGGTTCTCTGACTCGTTCTGGCGTGCCTATTCTCACATCTTTAGAAATTGTGCGGGATACATCAGGTAATCAGGTAGTTGCTAATGCTATTGATGCCGCACGAGCTGAAATTCAACAAGGTGGGATGATTAGTATTGCCTTACAAAAAGAGCAAGTTTTTCCGGCAATGGCAATACAAATGATTAGTATTGGCGAGGAAACTGGAGAATTAGACGCAATGTTGATGAAAATTGCTGATTTCTATGAAGATGAAGTAGAGCAGGCAGTAAAGGCATTAACCAGCGTTTTAGAACCAATTATGATTTTGTTTTTGGGGGGTATGGTGGGTACAATTTTGATGTCGATGTATCTGCCTTTATTCAAGGTATTTGAAAAATTGGGCTAGATGAACTATGAATCATTAATTTTGAATTTCTTATGCCTGTGCAAAAATCTGATTATGAAGCAAGCTTGGCAGAGTATAGCAATCATTTAGCTGCGATCGCATTACTTAAGCAACACCGTCCATACTTGGAAATGATCCCCAGTCTGCGCCGTCCTGATGAAAGCTTAATCACTATCCCTCTACCAATTATTCGTTTACGTAAAATTACCTCTGCAACTACACAGGCAATTTGCCTACCCTGTGATGTAGCAATTTTAATGTGTGATCCAGAGTGGAAGATTAAAACTGGAGCAGAAATTTTAGTATTTATTCATCGTCCCGATGAAGATTTTTCTGATTTGTTGGGACGTTGGCGACAAACCCAAGTCTTCCTCAACCAAGACTATGAATGGTTAATGCCACATCGTCATAGTCACATTCTCAGTGAAGGTGCTAATAGTATATATCCGTTATTTGTATTGTTCAGCGAAACCTGGGAACGTATTCAACGGGGTCTGATAGGTTCAGAATTGCCATTTGTTATTCAAATACCAGCTTTGCCACTTTTAGATGAGAATAAGGATGAACAAAGGTTAGAAGCTAGGGACTAAAGACTAGATGGGTAGAGGTATCCTGCTTTCACCCCAGAAGGGGAGCAATGCGAAAAAGTGAGATCATGGTGAAGAGAGCAGGGGAGGTAGGGGAAGTTGGGGAGGCAGGGGAGGTTAAACAATGAATAAAGAAGCAATCAAAGATCATAAAGATTTGGGGATTTATAAAATTGCCTTTGAAGCGGCAATGAAAATTTTTGAGTTATCAAAGAAATTCCCTGTGGAGGAGAGATATTCGTTAACTGATCAAATTCGTAGATCCTCACGTTCTGTTTGTGCTAACTTAGCTGAAGCATGGAGAAAACGGCGTTATGAAGCTGCTTTTATCGCTAAATTAAATGATTGTGAAGCTGAAGCAGCAGAAACCCAAACTTGGATTGAATTTGCTGTCAAATGCAACTACATGAATGTAGAAGTAGGACGAGAAGTTTATGCAAATTACAACCAAGTTTTATCCGGTTTGGTAAATATGATTAATAATCCATCACCTTGGTTGAGAAATCACTAATCCCCCCTGCATCCCCTGCGTCCCCTGCATCCCCTGCTCCCCTTGCTGTTTCAGCATTTCACAAAATGGAGTTACTCCCCCCCCAGAAGATGAATCACTTATAGGGCGGTGATTAGCCCCAAAATCCCCGTCGGTTGATGACGGGGATTGTCAACATGATGTTAGGCGACTTGAAAACTAAAGTTGAGACTTGCCCAATGATTCACATCTAATATGTAAGAATCGGTAGCTGTAGCATTCATCTCCGCTTTGATGGTACTAGCATTGTGCAAATCTTGCAGTAAAGCTTGGGCAATCACTAAGGGATTAACCAGTGTGCTAATTGGCTGTTGATCGCCTGTTGGATACTTAGCAGTTTCTAAAGCTTTTAACGTTTCCTTAAAGGGTGCGGTACTCAGAATTAATTGATGTTCACATTCATAGCCTGGCCCAGAAATCATCCATCCTGATGTTGTGACGGTTTGTGGTAAAGTGAGTGTCTCTCTAGGAGCAATGACTATAGGTCGTAGTTGCAGCTTATTGTCAGAACTGTTGACTGTTGAGAGAATTTGCCAAGGGTAAAAAGCGATCGCAGTTCGATGATTCTTAATACCCAACAACATCAAATAAATCGGGTTTTGGCTTTTGTTTTGGACTCGATACTGTAGCCGACTCCCAATAGGAATCACGGGAGGCTTGAGGGTTGATAACTGAGTGCTGGCTGATTTTTTGGGGGAAGTTTCAGCTACGACGGTACGCAGAGTTTCTCGTTGCAATACCACCCTAGGTGCAATCCCCACCACCTCTAAACTTACTTTCACAGGTAAGCGAGAAGAACCTTCATTTTCTGTCAGTCGCCATAACTTAGCCGCTAAGAGAGTGGGTAATTTTGTCACTAACCGCAGTGCAGCCACTTTGACAGCTTCTCCAAATTCTCCTGTGGTGCTGGGTATCGGTTCACCACCCATAGAAAATAAACCGTAGCGACTAGGTGTTTGCAGTAGTTTACCAAAGACGTAATCTGCTGGCTGTTCTCCTTCTACAACGGTGGAAACGTGGGGAACTGCGGCAAAGGCACTAGTAGCATCCACCCGTTCAATTCTGTCTAATCCAGTATCCAAGGCTACGGTTAATTTAATATTCCTGGGTAAAACACGGACTGTTTCTTGGAGAAGTTGCCCAACTTGCAAGGTAGTAGTGTCACCAATTTTAGCAAGTTGAGCTTTGGCTGTTAATCCGGTACGCGATCGCACTACTAACTCTTCTCCTGTTTCTAGAGCTAGTCTAGAATTGATCCCATAGTGTTCTAAAACCTGGGCGGGTAGTCCTCCTAACCATATCTGTGCTGCATTACCGTCGTCTTCTGTGGCAATAATTGCACCCTCAGCCCCAATCATCCTGTCTGGAAGTAAATTTTCAATAGTCACTCCCGCTTGGTTTTTCTTCTTGCTTACTAGTCCTGGTTGCTGTTTGCTACCCAACTGAGACATAGAACTAGCTACACGGGAGAGGCTGATTTGAATAGTTGTAGACGGGGTAGATTCCCATAATTGTTGAGTCAAAGCGTAGGTGAATAATCCTGCACTAAACCCAGATAGCAGCACTTCTCTAGCGGCTTGTTGCAAATCTGAGGTAGCCGACAACACCAAAGCCGGGCTACTCAGTTCAGCATCTTGAGTTTTGGGGGTAGTTTGGGTTTTGAGTTGTTGGAGAAACGCTAGTTCGGCTGGTGCTAACTGCGTTTGTACTAATTCTGGACGGGCGCGAATTCTTAATCCTTTAGTTTGGACTGTGTGGGGGGGATAATAACTGGTATCTAATACTGCCGTTACTCGGTCTGTAGAGAGCGATCGCAATAATAATAATAAGGTTTCTTCTAGTAAATAATTAGCGAGTTGAGAATTTTGTAATGCTTGATTTTCATCGGTAGGTACTAAAGCATTTTGGATTTTATCTGGTGCTAGCTGAACGCGTGTACCATAACCGCTAAAGTGGAAAACTACCACATCTCCAGGCTTGGCTTGCTCTTTGAGGTGTTCCAAAAAAGCCGCCTCAATAAATTCTCTGCTAGCTTGTTCTTCCGTCAAAGTCAAAATATCTGAAGATTGGAAGCCAAACCGATTAATTAACAGTTCTTTTTGCAGTTCGACATCAGTCAGACAACCATTGAGAGAAGAACTTTTTTGATACTGATTAATACCAATTAATAATGCCAGCTTACGCGGTGTGGGTTGTGCCAAAGCTTGATAATATTGATTGCCCAAAGTCAACCATTCAGCTTCAGTAACACCCATCACAGCGAGTATTGAGCCAATCCGTTGTAAAAAACTCCGACGCTTCATAGTGTTAGGGGTTTAGGGGGGTAGGGGTATAGGTGTGAGGAACTCAGTGCTTAGTACCGAGTAAGCAATTCTTTAGTTTTAAATTTTGTAGCTAGCGTATCCCTAGGATTCACTCCCAAGGAGTATTTTGAATTTTGAATTGAATACACCCCCATACCCTTATACCCCTTTTAGGCTAATACTTGTACTCGCATTGCCCGCGCTAATTCTGCCGCCACTTCGGGACGAGAAAATTCTGGTGGGGGTAATTCACCACGACGCAGCATTTCTCTAACTTTAGTCCCAGAGAGATGAACACGTTCCTCTGGTTTGCTAGGACTGGTTTTGGTAGTGGCCATTTGTTTGGTGCGGGTGCAGTAGAACGCGTGTTCAAACTTCATGGGTACAATACCCAATTCCTCTGGCTCAAATTCATCGAAGATATATTGAGCGTCATACGTGCCGTAGTAGTCTCCCACGCCTGCATGATCCCGACCAACGATAAAGTGGGTACAGCCGTAGTTTTTTCGTACTAAAGCATGGAAAATAGCTTCGCGGGGGCCAGCATAACGCATGGCGGCGGGATTAATTGCTAAAATCACCCTGTCTGCGGGGTAATAATGTTCTAGCAAAATTTCATAGCAGCGCATCCGCACATCCGCAGCGATATCATCTTCTTTGGTTGCACCGACTAAGGGGTGCAAAAATAGACCATCAACTGTTTCTAAAGCGCACTTTTGAATATACTCATGGGCGCGGTGGATGGGGTTGCGGGTTTGAAAACCGACAATTGTTTTCCAACCCTTGTCTTTAAACATCTGCCGTGAAGCAGCCGGATCAATTTGGTATGCAGGAAAAGAAGGGTGATCATTGCGTTGCAGTAGCCAGATATCACCAGCCAGATTCACTGCACCTTGGTTATAAACTACCTGTACCCCTGGATGTTTAGCATCATCGGTACGGTAGACATTAATTGCTTCACGGGTTTTGTCGTAGTGATATTTTTGCGTGAGTTGCAAAACCCCAATATATTCACCTTGGGGATTATCCAGACGCACAAGATCACCTTCCTTTAAGGTGGCAGCTACGGCTTCACTTACCGACAGGGTAATGGGTATTGACCACACAACACCGTTAGCGAGACGCATTTGGGTTACTACTCGATCATAGTCTTCCTGATTCATAAAACCGGTGAGTGGACTAAAACCACCGATCGCAATCATTTCTACATCAGAAAGCGATCGCTCATCAAGTTGTACCCGGGGCAAAAAATCACCCTTCGACAGAAACTCTTGTCTTTGTTCCGGTGTGGCAATACGATTTACCAACTGTCCACCGTGCGGTGCAATGGCATCTGGATGCTGACTCAAATTAAACCCCCTCGGCGATAACTATAAATTGTTGCGAACTATGTACTAACTTATCAAAATGCTGGTACGACTAAAAAAATAGTTTGTCAAGAAGATTACAAAAACCGACATTTTACCATACATTAAAACAAATAATCAAAACTAGACTTTGCCATTCATTAAGTTGTGATAATATAAAACCGGAAATTAGAGAAGTTGAGTTCGGTGATAAGTATCTTGTTTTTAGTAATAATTACAAGTGGCTCTCCGGATCAGCATCTCTGCATCAATGGATTCTGGAGAGTTTCATGTCAATCTACGTAGGGAACTTGTCCTACAGCGTCACTCAAGACGACCTTACTAAAGTATTTTCCGAGTACGGAGCAGTTACGCGCGTTCAGTTACCCACAGATAGGGAAACTGGCCGCGCTCGTGGCTTTGGTTTCGTAGAAATGGAATCATCGGCTGCTGAAGATGCTGCTATTCAATCCCTGGATGGTGCTGAATGGATGGGTCGTGTCATGAAAGTTAATAAAGCTCGTCCACGGGAGGAGAAAAGCACTCGCTCTGGAGGTGGTAGCTGGGGAAAAAGTAATGGTGGATACTCAGGGCAATATTAAGCCTTGAGAAAATTCGACCTGAAGAAAATTAAATTATTTCATGATCGGCGGTTCAGTAGTTTTCTGAACCGCTTTCTGATTTTGTACGTAACCTTTGAAGGGAAAACAAAAAATCTGGCTTTTCAACACTTTTTCAGCAACCCCTAATTATTTTTTAATGATTAATAATCATAATTGAATGTACGAAAATCACTTTGTAACCTAATGTTGACCTACTATTAACCTAACTTTAACTTGATAGAAACGAAATATAAAATAATATAAATAATGTTTGAAAATAAAAACTTTATGAAAATAAATTTTGACACTGAATGGAAAAAATATAGATACCGCAAAGGTTGACTAACTGTATTCCATAAATGGTTATGGAATAGATAGGATGCGAGGTTTTATTATGCGAAGATTTACCTCGCGTAAAAGTGTATTGTCTAATTTTTTTGTCAAAAATTGACTGTTGCTCGCTTAGGTGACAGTCACTAATTGGGATGCTTACAGTTTAGTGCGTTCAGTAACCTAAATTATGTCTCAATCGCCAGTAAAAACACCAATAAAAATTGCAGACAGTCACACAGGTAAATTTTTAAGTCCCTTTCAACGTAGGCTTTTGCAGAAGAGTTTACAAGAAGATTTAGCTGATTCTTACCGTCAGCGTATTGAAATTATGCTGCTAGCAGATCAGGGTAAATCTCAAACTACAATTTGTCAAAATTTAGGTTGTTGTCCAGCCACAGCCAGACACTGGATGCACATTGCTCGTACTGGGATGGCACACCAATGGGAAGATTGTCCTATTGGTCGTCCGAAAGCAGTCAATGATAAATATTTAGAACGTTTAAAAGAATTGGTTAGTCATAGTCCCCGCGATTATGGCTATTCTTTTAGACGATGGACGGCTAACTGGTTGCAGAAACATTTAGCTAAAGAATTAGGGATTGAAATTAGCGATCGCCATATTAAAAGGCTACTTAAACAAATGGGATTATCGACTCGTCCACAAACCGATAAAGCCCAAACAGACACAACAGAAAGGCGTAGTAATTCCAGCATATTGATTCACGACCTGAAATCCGAAGAATTGTCCGAAAATCACGGATTGAACCCCATAAATTTAGCCAAATTAGGTACGGAGTCAGAAATTCATGGTGCAAAAACTATCCGATCAGTTGATTTCCCTAGAACTTTTGAACAATGTTTTGGGTTACTCTCTACCACCAGCAGAATTTCAACGCTGCTACCCAAAATTTAAATTCCTCAACCCGAAAGTCGGTAAGTTTTGGACAGGAGAGAATGTTGAAGCTGGGATATATATTGCGATCGCTGGTAAGGTACGTTTATTAGATGACGCTGGAGAATTAATCACCACACTAGAAACTGGAGAATCGTTTGGAGAATTTACCCTGTTTCCAGAGAAGACGTTTCCGTCTTATGGGGCGAGGGCGAGTGTCAATTTGCAACTATGCTTCATTCCTAGTGAGGTGATTGCATCTTGGATGCAGCAGTATCCCCCAATTAAAGAACATTTGTTAGCAACAGTACAGGCGCGTCATCGGTTATTGGGGAATTCTTCTCAAACAACAGAAATCAAAACTGATTCTCCATCAACACCAGTTATAGAGTCTAAGCCGAAGACAATCAGCAAAGCCTACTTTCCCCACCCCACCCAGCGTGTAGGTCATCTCTTACAAAAGGTCACTCACCGTTATCCTTTCTTTGCTCAACAAAGTGCATCAGATTGCGGTGCGGCTTGCTTAGTGATGGTATCTCGGTATTGGGGGAAACGTTTTAGTGTCAACCGCTTGCGAGATATCGCCAATGTTGACCGGAACGGCGCATCGTTGCGGGGTTTATCAACGGCGGCTGAAAGTATTGGTTTTGCGACAAGACCAGTCAAGGCCAGTTTAGATCAATTAGCTAAACAGAACTTACCTGCGATCGCCCATTGGGAAGGTAAACATTATATTGTTGTCTATCAGATCACTCCCAAGCACGTCATCGTCGCCGATCCGGCGATCGGTCAACGCACCCTTACCCATCAAGAATTTAAAGCAGATTGGACTGGTTACACACTACTACTACAACCTACAGTTTTCTTAAAGGATACTCAAGAAGTAACAACACCTTTTTGGCAATTCTTTGAATTAGTTAAGCCTCATGGCTTAGTGATGTTAGAGGTGTTTATCGCTTCTATATTTATCCAAATATTTGGTCTAATTACCCCTTTATTCACCCAATTAATTTTAGACCGAGTAGTAGTACAACGTTCCGAGTTAACTTTATTTGCTGTCGGCTTAGGATTGCTAATTTTTAGCTTATTTCGTGTAGCAATGACGGGGCTGCGACAATATTTACTCGACCATACAGCCAAGAAAATAGATGCAGCTTTAATAGTGGCATTTATTCGCCATACCCTCCGCCTACCCTTAAGCTTTTTTGAATCACGTTATGTAGGGGATATTATCTCCCGTGTCCAAGAAAACCGGAAAATTCAACGCTTTCTTTCCGGTGAAGCCTTATCAATTTTACTAGATTTAATCACAGTTTTTATCTATGTAGGATTGATGTTTTGGTATAGCTGGAAAATGGCATTATTAGTATTAGTAATTGTGCCACCTTTCTTTATTTTAGCATTGGTTGCTACTCCATTTTTACGCAAAATATCCAGGGAAATATTCAATGCCTATGCTAACGAAAGTAGTTACCTCATCGAAGTTTTATCTGGTGTGCGGACAGTTAAATCTACAGCAGTAGAACAAACAGTACGTTGGCATTGGGAAGATTTGTTAAATAAAGAAATCCAAACCAGTTTCTCTGGACAAGTAATCGGCAATCGTTTACAAATTTTCAGCAATGCTATTCAAGCCATAATTAGCACAGCCTTACTATGGTTTGGCGCACATCAAGTAATTAACAATGAGTTAACTATTGGTCAATTAGTAGCGTTTAATATGCTCCTCGGTAATATTATTAATCCCTTTCAAAGATTAATAGTATTATGGAATGAATTTCAAGAAGTAACTATTGCTGTAGAACGGATTAACGATGTATTAGACACCGAACCGGAAGAAGATTTACACAATCAATCACGGCAATCTTTACCACAAATCAAGGGTCATGTTCGCTTTGAATATGTCACATTTCGCTATCACCCAGAAAGTGATATTAATATTTTAGAAAATCTCAGTTTTGAAATTAAACCAGGTCAAATGGTTGCCTTAGTAGGGCGTAGTGGTTCAGGTAAAACGACAATTTCTAAGTTAGTTTTAGGCTTGTATCCCCCTACAGATGGCAAAGTTTTGATTGATGGTCAAGATATCACTAGCATTTCCTTACGTTCTTTACGGGAACAAGTAGGAGTAGTAGACCAAGATACATTTCTGTTTGGTGGCACAATTAGAGACAATATTAGTCTGGGAGATCCCAGTGCGACTTTAGAATCAGTCATTACCGCCGCTAAACTAGCCGGTGCTGATGAATTTATTAAAAAGCTACCCCTAGGCTATGAAACGCAAATTGGTGAAGGTGGAGGAATGCTATCTGGTGGACAACGCCAACGACTTGCGATCGCTAGGGCTTTATTAGGTGATCCCAAACTCCTAGTTTTAGATGAAGCTACTTCCCATTTAGATGCTGAATCCGAAAGAATTATTCAGCATAATTTCAACACAATACTCAAGGGACGGACTACCTTAGTAATTGCTCATCGTCTCTCCACAGTCCGTAATGCAGATTTGATTTTAGTTCTCGATAAAGGTCTATTAATCGAACAGGGAACGCACGAAGAGTTAATGAGAAAAAGAGGTCATTATTTTTATCTTAATCAACAGCAATTAGACCCTGGCCTTTAATCCAAACTTTTTATCCCACACATTAATCAAAGTCATGCCTAACACATTAAATGGATTTGTTCCCTCTCAAGTGCATGAAGAGGAACTTCATGAGCAATTGAACACATCATCACAACCTACAACATCTAATGATGATTGGTCTAATGTCACTAAAGAATTACTAGATAGCTTACCGCAGACTTGGACACGAGGACTGTTGTATTTTTTCGTAGTGTTTATCTCTATTATTTTACCTTGGGCAATGTTTTCTCAAGTCGATGAAACCGGTACAGCTAGAGGCAGATTAGAACCTGAAGGAAAAACAGTCAGACTAGATGCGGCTGTGGCGGGGACTGTGGAAAAAATTTTGGTTAAAGAAGGGGAATCAGTTAAGGCAGGACAGACTTTACTATTATTAGAATCTGAATTAGTTAATACCGAATTACAGCAGGTACAAACTAAGCTAGAAGGACAATTAAACCAACTATCACAGCTAAATTTATTAAAAAATCAATTAGTCTTAGCTTGGACAATTCAGCGTCAGCAAAATCAAGCTCAAGAATTAGAGAAACAATCACAAATTGACCAAGAGAGACAAAACTTAAAGACCATTATCAATTCATTTAATTTTCAAGAAGAAGAAAAACTTGCACAGGTTGATCAGGCACGAAAAGCTGTTGAACATAGTCGCATCACTCAGAATTTAGTAGAAATTAGTGTAAATAGTGCAACTAGAGAAGTAGAACGTTACAAGCAAGCCTGGGAAGAAGGAGTAGTTCCAGAAATCAACCTTGTAGACAAGCAAGATATAGCTAAAGAAAGAACAAAATTACTAGAACAGGCAAAATCAGATATTGAACAATCAAAATTAAGGCTTGCTGAACAACAAAATAGCTATGAAAGGACTATACGACAAGCCAAAGCTAATATTGAACAGTCACAGTTGCGAATTCAAGAGAAAGAACGTAGCTTTCAGAGTTTAAATCATTCCGGAAAGTTAGCCGTTCTCAAAAGTGAAGAACAACTCAAGGGTTTAGATAGAGAAATTACTGCTCTAAAAGCAGAAATAGCTCAAAATAAAAGTCAAATAGATGGATTAAAATTCCAATTAAGGCAAAGAGAATTAAAAGCACCAGTAGATGGTACAGTCTTCCAATTACCAATTCAACGGGCTGGTTCTGTAGTGCAACCAGGGGCAATGATAGCAGAAATTTCTCCCATCAATTCGCCTTTAGTAATTAGAGCGCAGATGGCAACTACTGAGAGCGGTTCTTTGAAAACTGGATTACCTGTAAAACTCAAATTCGATGCCTATCCTTTTCAAGATTACGGAGTTATAGAAGGCAAGTTATTAAAAATTTCTCCTACCACTTTTGAACTAGATACAGCAAATGGCAAAGTAGCTGCATATCAATTAGATATTACACTGAATCAAAATTGTATGCCTACAGCGAATCAGTGTATTCCTCTGCGTCCTGGAGATACAGCAATAGCAGAAGTAGTGGTAAGACAACGCCGAATTATAGATTTTCTACTAGATCCGTTCAAGAAATTACAACAAGGAGGCATGAAATTGTAGCAGAGAAGTTGGGTAATTTTTTTGTTTAAATAGTTTAGTTTTTGGTTAAGAAGTATGTCACAAGTTATTAGCATTCCACAAGAGATTAACATCAACAAAGAAGATATCATTGAGCAAATTAAACTATCTTGCAAAGTTCCCAGTCTAGTGGAAGAAATTACCGTCCGTAAGATTGTGGAAAATACAGCACAGATACTGGGTATTGAAGTTGATGCACAGGAGTTGCAACAGACAGCAGACAAAATTAGATTAACTAATAAATTAAACAGTGCTGCTCATACATGGTCTTGGTTAGAGAAACATGGACTTTCTCTAGATGATTTTGAAAAAATTGCTTATCTCTCCGTACTCTCAGCAAAGTTAGCAGAGCATTTATTTACAAATAAAGTTGAGCCTTATTTTTTCGAGCATCAGAATGATTATACCAGTGCGATCGCCTACGAAGTTGTCTTGGATGATGAGGATTTAGCTATTGAGCTTTTTTATGCCATTCAAGAAGGAGAAACAAGTTTTTATGATGTCGCTCATAAGTATATTCAAGATGAAGAATTACGCCGTCATGGGGGATATCAAGGTGCTTTAAGACGCAAGGATTTAAAACCAGAAATCTCTGCGGCAATTTTCGCCTCTCAACCACCACAACTGCTTAAGCCCATTTTTACGGCTAAAGGCGTGCATTTAATTTTAGTAGAAAAAATTATTCTCCCAGAATTAGATAATAAGTTACGCAACATGATTACATTGGAGTTATTTTCTAATTGGTTGAAAATACAAGTTGAGTCAGTTGCAGTTACAGTGGTCTTGCAAGATAGTTAATTTTCTTCATTGGGTACATTGATTGGGAAAAAACTAAATTTATTATGTCCCTTTAACTGACTCAGTGCTGTTAGCTGTAGCGGGGCGTTGAGCAGCTTGCTGAGTCAGAATAATAATACTCAGGACTAAAGTCCTTACTACAAACTTAATCGCCTATATTTTACATGGTTTATAGCTATGAAAATTTAGAATTTAGAGCTAGATTTAATCAAATTTTCACTAGACCGTAAATGAATTTTTTAAGTCCAAAAACATGATTTTCAAGTGTTGTCTATCCAGAAATATATTGATATTTATATATTGTGCTGAAAAACAAATAAGTTTTTAGCATTTGCAATAAATCATTAATAGTAACTTGGAGAGTTCATCATGGCATCAATCGCAATTAATGAACTGAAATTTGCCGGTTCTGATTTATTAGTAGACTCCGAAAGTTTCCTCAACGATTTAGAAGATCGTGATTTAACAGCAGCCGTGGGAGGTATTACCCCTGTTGTTACATTTACCGCTACCGCACTAGGTACTGTTAGCGTTTGGGGAACTACTTTTGGCACTGGTTTTGCTCTCAGCACCTTTGCTGCTGGTGCTGGTATTAGCTACTACGCACTGCACTAATATCCAATCATTAAGTCAATAAATAAGGAGACAGACATGGCAATTACTATTAACGATCTCACTTCTGAATACAGCCTTTTATTTGATAATGAAAGCTACCTAGATGAACTAGGTAACGACGAACTTCGTGATGCAATTGGTGGTGCTAGTCCTGTTGCTGCTACCTGGGGAGCTTATCTTTTGACTACTTTAGTCATCGGTGGTGCTGGTGCAGGTTTTGGCGCATTGGTATATCACTTGAGCCACTAATTAATTGTCTCTAGTTTGTTTAACATCTAAGGTCAGTAAGTTTATATCAAACCCTGACCTTTTTATCAAATCAATTAATGAGGTTTATCCATGAATATCACGCCATATTTATTCGGATTAATGGGTTTAGCACTGTTGGTATACGGTGAGTATATTCTCGCCTCTGTTTTATTGATAATTGCTGTAGCGGAGATTACATTTCCCAATTTAAATACTACAACTGGTACTCCTGCTACTTTCTTAAGGTTTGGCTTGATTTTAACTATTGGTTCTTTGTTAATTTACCGATTATTTTATCTCAGAGGAACGACATAGAAATAACATCACCAATCAAGTGTCTTCTGCCAATAATTTGAAAAATTTTAACTAATAAATTGTAATTAATTTGGGGGCTGTGATGTTTTTATTAAGTCATCACAATGTGACTGAGTATCTCAGTAATTCAGGTGTTTTTGCACAACAAGAGTTGTCAGGATTGGCTTTAGAAGTAGGCAAATTAAATACAAAAAACTTTAGTATTATAGCTACTTTACAAGATGGACGTAAATTTATTGTCAAGCAGGAACGTCCTACACTTTCAGGTATATTATCACAGGAAATTTTTAATGAATGGCAGTTTCAAAGCATGATGGGAGATATTCCCCAGTTAAATATTTTGCAAGTTTTTATTAGAGAAATGCTTGTTTATGACCATGATAATTTTATTGCCATCTACAAATATTTAGATAATTATCAGGAACTATATACCGGGATTTTGCGATCGCCTATGGCGGGGCGTAGCCCATCGCGCAAAGTTCTTCCCCTAACAATTCCTGGCTGGGTAGCTGCAATACTTGCTCAAATTCATCGTTCTACTTTCAATTGTGAAGCAGCATATACCTATGTTACGCAAGCAGGTAGCTTTTGGCACAAGCAAGGCGCAGCTTTTACGTTTTTGCAAAGCAGAATTACACCAGAAATTCTCAGCATCATGCATCCTGACTATATTAAATTTATTAGTCTTTACCAGCGTTACGAAAGCTTAGAGCAGGCAAGATTAGAGGCTATTAGTTCTTGGCGTGCTTGTTCTGTCGTACACAACGACTTGAATATTGCCAATATTCTAGTACATGAAGATTGGGAAAATATCACTTCCTTTCATGAAGCACAAAAACAATCTGCTACCAAAATCATAGATTGGGAAAGAAGTAGTTGGGGAGATCCGGTGTTTGATTTGGCTAGTTTTATAACTAACTATATCACTTTATGGCTTTCTAGTATGATCATTGACCCTTCTATAGAAATGGAAGAGTCAGTGAGTTCTGCTGAAATCAAATTAGAAGATGTCAGACCATCTATTGTGATAATTGTCAGAGAATACTTGCAATACTTTCCAGAAATTACTCAATATTTCCCCGATTTCTTTAAAAAGCTAATTCAGTTTATTGGTCTTTCTTTAATTATCCAAACCCAAGCAAAAATTGAACATCATAAAAAATTAGTAAATAGTGATATTTATTGCCTCCAGGTAGCTAAGAGTTTATTATGTCGTCCCCAAGATTCATTAATCAGTATCTTTGGGATGACAGAAAAAGAACTTGCTGGGGTCACAGTATCTGCGTAAAAGTTAGTTGAGTAGTTTTACTGGAGATATAAAAATGACGGCTGTTCAATATCCAAATCAGATTTTGTCCCAGATTCCCAAATATTTGCAAGCATCACTTGAGGATATATCTACTAACCTAGAGTTAGGTTGTGAGTTGTGTATCCGTCATCCAAATTACCAGCCTTGGGAAACTTCCATAGATATGAAAAGTCGCTTCCAGAAGTTACCTTGGGAAGTACAGCAAAAACACATTGCAAAACATCTTAGAAACTTTTTATATGGTGTTTACTACAACGGGTCACTGATTAAATCCCTTGAATTACAAACAAATACAGCAGAATTAGTAGACAATCAAAGGCTGAACAATGATAACCTTATCGGTATAGATGTCAGTCTATTTCAACAACTACACGCCAGTAATCAAGGTGAAGGTTATTTTTCTCCAGGGTGGGTAGTAAAAAAGCAAGAGAAAGACGGCACTATAGCAGTTAATAGGGGGCAATTAACTGTACATATTAATCCTGAAATTCATTTAAAAGCTAGTGAAAAGTCTGTAGCTATAGGCGATATTGTTGCTGTTAAAATGCCTAAAAATTGCGTACAAGAAGGCTTTTATATTGCAGTGGGTAATACAGGTGTTGTGCTTGTAGATGAGGAAGATCAGAATTATAGAATAGTCAGAATTTACTTTAACATTACGTCAGATGGTGCTGTTCCTCTGATGCAGGCTTTAACTCAGCAATTAAATGAACAAAAAATATACTTTTCATTTAAAGTTCCCTACAGTTACTCTAGCTATGATAGATATGATGCTGGTGTACTGTATATTAGACAGAATGACTATCTAAATATATATCAAATTCTGCAAAATATTTATAACGAAAATCAAGTCTATTTTCAGGAAAATATTCCTTTATTTACCAAATATTTAGCCCCTGGTCTTGGTTTAGCTGAAGAGCCAGATACTAAATTTGAACAACAAGAAAGCTTTGGGACAAATCGCTGTCAAATTGTTGCTAATGGGTTGCTAATTGCTCAACAAAATAATCGGCGATCGCCAGAAGAAAAGCTCTCTATAATTATTGAACAATTTGCTAGATTAAATGTGGATTTGCGATATCCATATTTGAATCCTAACTCTACAGATATTTACACCCCACTGTAAATAAACACAACTAAATACAGGAATAATATTTAATTTTTCAAAAATACTTAGGGTTTGTTACCAAAGTATAACGCACCCTAAAAATACTTACAGCATATTGCAAGTTAGTGGGGTGTATCTCATTCACTTGCAATATGTTTTATGTTTTTTCATTTCCTGTTTCTTGTTCTATGCGGTCTAAAGCTTTCTTAGCTTTGAACATAACTTTTAAATAAGCTAATTGACTATTCCAAGCTGAACGAGGCAAGATAGGTTCAACTTGAGGTTGAGAAATATCTGGTGCTGATGCTGCTGAATTATCGGGGTTAATAGACATTCTTATTTATGGTTTGATTTGGCAAAATTGGTTTAGCTAAATACTTAAGGTTGCTAATGATGCTACTTCCTGCCAACTTTCTGACCATTGAATTTTATCAGCCGTAAAGTGCAATGGATCGTTTTCTGGCCAAGGTGCATTAATTGGTTCTTCAATCAAAGCAAATTCACCATTATCAAAGGGGTTTCCGTCGGCGCGACGCTGGAGAAATACTCGTTCCCGAATATTATGTTTAGCTTGTGTTAAAGCGCGATGATGACAATAGGGATTATTACCGCGTTTGTCAAAAAAGACGTGTGCAGTCCAACTGCAACCACCCCGACAGAGTTCAGCAAATTCGCAAGTTTTGCAAAAACCCCACAAATGTTCTGTGCCTTTGGGTGTACCAGCACCTAGATTAAACCGTAATTCCTCTGTTTCTTCGATGATTGTTCTTAGTGAGTAGTCGCGGATGTTACCACCAGTGTAAGCAGAGGTTGGTAGTGACGGACAACCTTTAATCGCACCATCCGCTTCAATTCCTAATGTAGATAGCCCAGCATTGCATCCTTGCCAAAATGACCAAGCACTCCCGCCGCGCAAAAACCGCTCGTAGGGGCCGAAATAACCAATGTTGTTTCCAGCCTGAAGCTGTACACCTTCCTGTTTTGCTCGTTGAGCCACCCGTGCAATCATCGGATAGACATCTAATAATTCATATGGTTGCAGCAGAATTTCGCTATTATCGGCAGCATTTCCCATTGGTACAGTTAGCTGGATTTGCCAAGCAAACACACCTGCATCGCGGATATGTTCATAGATGCTGGGGAATTCTGGTGCAGAGAGGCGATTAATTTGGGTATTGCAACCAAAGGGAATGCCTACTTGCTTGAGGTGACTCATGGTTTTAAATGCCCATTGCCATGAACCTTGTCTTCCTCGAAGTCTGTCGTGAGTTGCTTCTAAGCCATCAACTGAAACGGAAACTACTCTAATTCCAGCGTCTTTCATCTTCTGCGCTGTATCTAAGGTGATGCCATAGCCGCCAGTAGTCATCCCACAGTGCATTCCAGCTTGATTAATGGCTTGGGCAATTTCCAACCAATCTGGACGCAGAAAGGCTTCACCACCAATAATGGTGACTTCGGTGATGCCCACATCTGCCATTTGTTTGACTAAATCCAGGGCTTCTGATGTAGAAAGTTCATTTGTTCTGGTATGCCCTGCACGCGAACCACAATGTTGACAGGCAAGATTACATTTTAATGTGATTTCCCAAACAGCATAGCTAATTCTGCGATCGCTCATGAACTATCACCCCTATTTAACTTATGAAACAGGGACGGGTTGTGTTTATCCGTCCCCAAAAACCGAAATTGTAATTTTTTTAATCTCTCTAGAATTGGTCGTTAACTACAACTCCATACAAAGGTTGGGGTTGAATCGGTGGCCATTTAATAGGTGGCCAAAAAATCACACCATACAGTGGCTGAACGCCGATTTTATCAATGAGGGAGGAAGCACCACCAAATACAGCTTCTAGTTCTTCATCATTTAAATCTCGGATTTCGCCTTCATCAGCGTTTGCTTCTAATAATTGACTGGTGTATTCTTCAAACTCTACTTGTGTAAAATCAAAACCAGCTTCTTGGACTATTTGGCTGCATTCTTCTTTGTTTTCTACTTGTTGCATTTGGGTGCGAAAGGCTTCATCACTAGCTAGCCTTTCATAGAAAGCTCTAACATTTTCAAAAGACATTATTTGCTCCTGAATTAAGTATTTACTTCAGTTGATGCAACTGCTTGCATTAATTGCGATGGGTTGTAGTTGTCTGTAATTACTTGTGGACAACGCATACAAGCTGCCTTACCTTCTTGTTGCCACCAACGGCAATCTCTGCGTATAGAACAAGGAGGCAGTTCTACTACTACAGCAGGTAATTTTTCTGCAACTCGTGTTGCTAAACGGCAATCTTGACCATCAAAATGCTGACAACCTTTTTCCACACAAGGGGCGGCGGTGCGAAAAATTTCAGTCGGTGTAACTGGGCTAGCTTTCGCTAACAATTCATCTGTAACAGCTAGTGACTGTTTAAGATAAGTTACACGGGGTTCTGCAACTTTGCCACCAATCAAACCAAAGACTACGCTGTCTTTTATTTCTGGTCTAGCACTGGGACAGAGTGGAGTTTTAGCAGCAGGAATCTCTTGCATGGCAAAGAGGATTGGTTACTTAAAGTTATCGATGGCAATCAGTCCGATGGTGATTGGGGGACAAATGGGTTTGTAGCCTGCAATCACAATAGGTTTATAGCCTGCGATCGTAATAGGTTGAATCAACCCGCCTGTAACATTCTCCGCAACTGCATCAGATAAGTCTGATAAGTTTTCATCTGTATTTATGGTTTCGCTTCTGCGTGCTAGGGCATCACTGATAGCACCATCGATCAAATCATTAATTTCGATTTGATTTTTGAAATTTCTATGATTGATTTCCATTTTTTTTGATGACAATACATTAAATGACTGTGAATTGACTATTGATAAATATGTCTTTTCACTTTTTTGAATTTTAAGATAAAGTAAAATCATGAAACTATTAGTTACATTTTTTTAAATGCCGAAAATAAACTATTTTTGTCACTAAAATAAGTTCAAATATATTTTGTTGGACTTCAATACACTAAATTAGCAACCATAATTTAGATCGAAAGTAAACTATTTATGTCCCTAAAAAATGAAGTTCTGTCTTTCCCCTTTCTTCTGCATTGCTGGGAGTGCTAAAACCTGCGTTGCGTGCGATCGCCACCAGGAAATTCGTCTCGCAGGGTGAACTGTCCCGTTCCTAGCATCCTTAGTGATCGTCAAAAATAATCATTGCCGGGTCTGGAAATTGACCCCATTGCTTGTAGCTGTGGGTTGTAAGGTGTTATTGGGGCTTTAAATTTGGTTTCATTAGTATATAATGAGGGATTGTGTCGAATTAAAGCCAAGCCATGCCAAAACTTAAAACACGCAAAGCAGCTGCGAAACGATTCCGTGCCACTGGTAGCGGTAAGATTGTGCGCCGCAAAGCTTTTAAAAACCACCTTTTGGAACACAAGACAACCAACAAAAAGCGTCAATATTCCAAAATGGCCGTTGTGAACGAACGCGACGAAGAAAACGTGCGCTTGATGCTGCCTTATTTGTAAATTTGTGAGATTCTTTAGGAATAAAATATGACTCGTGTAAAGCGCGGTAACGTTGCTCGTAAACGCCGCAATAAAATCCTCAAACTAGCTAAAGGTTTTCGTGGTTCTCACTCAACTCTGTTTAGAACCGCTAACCAACAGGTAATGAAAGCACTACGGAGTGCATACCGCGATCGCAAAAAGAAAAAGCGTGATTTCCGCAGTCTGTGGATTACCCGGATTAACGCTGCTTCTAGACAACATGGCTTAAGCTACAGTCGCTTGATCGGCAACCTCAAAAAAGCTAACATCCAACTTAACCGGAAAATGTTGGCACAATTGGCAGTTCTCGATCCCGCTAGCTTCGGTAAAGTTATTGAAATAGCTAGTCAAGTTCAAGGTTAAAGGTGAAAACGGATGAATAACGGATGTAACAGATGGCAAATAATTAGTCGGTTACATCTGGTATTATCCGCTACTATTATTTGCATTTTTTGCGTATTTTTTGGGCCGGGATTGGCTGCATCTGCCGCCCCAATGTCAGAAATCCAACGGCGAGGTTACATAACGGTTGCCGTTAAAGATAACTTACCGCCCTTGGGATTTAAAGATGGGAATGGGAAGTTACAAGGCTTAGAAATTGACTTAGCGAGGCGTTTAGCGGCTGACTTGTTGGGTAAAGCCGATGCTGTGAAATTAAAACCTGTCATGAATAGCGATCGCTTATCGGCAGTCTTCGATCATAAAGTAGATATGGCGATCGCTAGAGTCACAGCCACAGAATCACGCTCACGTTTGGTAAGCTTTAGTGTTCCTTACTACTATGATGGTACTGTCTTAGTTACCAAAGACGCATCAATACAGCAATTGAGAGATTTGAAAAAACAAAAAATCGCCGTTTTAAATCACTCCAGCACCATCGCCGAAGTCCGTTACTACATCCCTGATGCCGATTTAGTTGGGGTTAATTCCTACAAAGAAGCGCAAAAACAAATAGAAAATAATACTGTCATAGCCTTTGCTGCCGATGCTAGCGTTCTCAGTGGTTGGGTGCAACAAAACCCCGAATACCGCATATTACCAACAAAATTATCAACCGCACCCTTATCTGTAGTCATGCCCAAAGGATTGCAGTACGATGAATTTAGAAGAGAAGTCAATGAAGCGATCGCTAGTTACATCGCCAACGGTTGGCTGAAAGAACGCATCAAATATTGGGGATTATTCAATAGTCAATAGCTTCCTTGTCACCTGTCACCCTTCTCTTTTAGAGACGCTACCGCGAACGGGTTCGCCAGTCGCTCATGGGGGAAACCCCCTTGGCGAAGCCTCTCGTAGAGAAGACCGCGCTGGCTCACCTGTCACCTGATCCCTTCTCATGCCCCAGAAAGACCGATAATAGATAAAGAAGCAACTTTAATATTTTAATTTGAAGCCAATGGATAGCAATCTAGCGGTCGTTTATCTCTCTGTTTTGGTGGGTTTACTAGCATTTGCAGTTGTGAGTGTTCTCCGCCAGTTGTTCAAAACGCGTAAGCGTGAAAGTTCTTTATCTCGATTGCGAAATAAATTGAGTAAAGACAAGGGTACGGCTCAAGAATACTACGAACTCGCCTGTATTTATTCTGAGAAAAAAGTGTTTACCCAGGCTATACCATTGTTTCAAAAAGCACTCAAAGCTGCGGAAGAAGAGGGTGAAGAAAATACATCTCCTATCTACAATGGTCTAGGTTACGCTTATTTTGTCCAAGAGCAATATGACTTAGCAATTCGTCAATACAAAGAAGCCCTGAAACTTCAACCCGATTATGTGGTAGCACTAAATAATCTGGGTCATGCTTACGAGCGCAAAAAGTTGAATGCTCAGGCGTTACAAATGTACGAAGAAGCACTCAAATTTGCACCTAACAATGCTACAGCTAAACGTCGTGCTGAATCTTTGCGTCGTTTGGTAGCTGCGTAATCAGTAGAAACTAATACTTCAACAGTTACAATAACCTAGATTTGTTCCAGAAGAGCGATCGCTTTTGATTTGGTAAAGGCGATCGCTCTTAATTAAGATCCAGTAAAAAATGGGTAAGAAAAAAATTTAATGAATTTCTAAAAGTAATCTCTGTTAAGGCTTTAAGCCGCCAATGTAGCTTAACTTCCTTGCTCGGTCGAAGTTAGGGCGATCGCTTTATTTCGCGATAATATCTAAACAGATGTTATGGAGAAATCAGCATGAAATAAATGCAGAACTCACCTTTATCTCAAAAATGAACAGGAAAGATGACAATGGTCAGCAGCCTTAAAGAACTAATTGATGAGCCAGAATTGGGTCATGGTAACGACCCAGAAGAAAAGTTTATCAGTAGTGGTGTGAGTTGGGAAAGCTATGAATCGCTACTGACGAAACTAGAAAACAACTCTCATTACCGTGTTAATTATTTAGATGGAATCTTAGAGATCGTATCGCCATCAATCAGACATGAAAAAATCAAAACGAATTTAGGGATGCTGTTAGAGCGTTTTTTCTACAGCAAGCGCATTCGGTTTGTACCTATGGGAAGTTCTACTTTTAAAAACAAAGCAAAAAAAGCTGGTGCAGAACCAGACGAGTGTTACTGCATAGGTGAAGAGAAAAAAGTACCAGATTTAGCTATAGAAGTAGTTTTGACAAGTGGTAGTGTAAGCAAACTGGAAATCTACCGCAGATTAGGAGTTGCAGAAGTCTGGTTTTGGGAGAGAAACCAGTTTAAGTTATACCATTTACGGGACAATTCCCAGACTGAGCTTGCTACTGTTTACCCTGATACTTATGGGTATGAAGCAATCTCTAAAAGTGAGATACTGCCAGAATTAGACATTTATTTGCTAGAGCAATGTCTGACAATCTCGGATTCAATTCAAGCTATTGACGAATTTGAACAGGGGTTGAGAGCAGCCAATGAGCGAAAGCAATAGCCGCGACGGTGCAATAGAGATACTCCTCATTGGCTCTCAAAACTATTGATCTCATTAAGTTGTGGCAACTCTTAGTCAGAAATCAATGGCTGAATTTTTTTACTTCTGGATTTTTGAGAGCATTTTTACCATATGCTGCCACAAGGTGAAGAGTATACTTACCACTTTCCTTGGTATATAAACATTATAATTTACTTTTAATTCTGTTTTTTATCTGATTTCTGGAAATAAATAACAATCCAGTTGTTTCTCAACACTCAAGCATGATTAAGCGGCTCAGATTATTTTTTGGTTTACTTACTACCATTATTCTTTGCTTTGCTCTCTCACTAAAATTAATGGGGATAGTTGCAGCTCAACAGCCAGCTATTACCCATCCTCTGACAGCGTTAACAGCAGCAGAAATTAAAACAGCTGTAGCAGTAATTAGAAAAGAAAAGTCTTTGACTGATATGGTTGCTTTTCCACTGATTACCTTAGCTGAACCAGATAAAACCGAAGTTCTGAAATTTACACCAGGACAAATATTTCCACGCCAAGCTTTTTTGGTAGTCTATGAGCGAAAGCAAAATAAAACCTATGAGGGTATTGTTGATCTCAAGACTCAAAAAATTGTATCTTGGCAAAAAATACCCAATGTGCAGCCTGCTATCATAGCATCAGAATACGAAATTGCTCGGCAGGTAGTCAAATCTGACCCCCGATGGCAGAAAGCTATGCAAAAGCGGGGAATTAAAGATTTTGACAAAGTGCAAATTAGCTGCTGGGCTGCGGGAATTTTAAGCCCAGAAGAAACCGCAACAGGTAGCCGTCTGTGTCGGACTCTATTTTATTACAAACCCGGCTGGAATTATTACGGCAGTCCCATTGAAGGGGTACTAGCCACGGTCAATTTAAACACAAACACAGTCACCTATTTTACAGATAACGCCATAGTTCCCATATCTAAAACTAATTGGAACTATGATTTACAGTCTTTGGTTAAACTACTTTCACCGCCAAAACTGTTAAAAATTCTCCAACCTAATGGCACAACTTTCCAAATCAAGGGGAATGAAATTACTTGGCAAGGTTGGAAATTTCGCTACATGATGCACCCCCGCAGTGGATTGGTGCTGTATCAAGTTAGCTATAACGACGGTGAAAATGAGCGTCCCGTATTATACCGCGCCAGTTTATCGGAGATGGTAGTACCCTATGGCGATCCTAACCCTACTTGGTCATTTAGAAATGCTTTTGATGTCGGGGAATATAATCTAGGGTTACTTGCCAACACAATGGAGTTAGGGAAGGAAGTCCCAGAAAATGGGATTTTACTTGATGCGGTGTTTGCCGATGAAGCGGGTGAACCTTACACCATGCCGGGAGTCGCAGGTATTTACGAGCGCGATCGCGGTATACTTTGGAAACATTACGATTATCTTACCCAGCGTAATGATGTGCGCCGCGATCGCGAATTAGTCATGAGCATGACGGCGGCAATTGACAACTATGATTACAACATCAACTGGATTTTTCACCAAGACGGAACTATAGAAGTAGAAAACGATTTATCAGGGATTGTTTTGGCACAGGGAACGGCTGCTGAACAAGAGACGTTTAAGAATTCCTATGGACGGATGTTGGCAAAAAATACCTTTGGGGTAAATCACCAGCACTTTTTCAACTACCGCCTAGATATGGATGTTGATGGACAAGCTAATTCTGTGATGGAAATGAACGTCAACAGTTTACCAATAGGTAAGAATAACCCTTTAGGAAATGCCATTGTTGTAGAAGATACCCCATTAACAACAGAAAAAGCGGCTGTGCGTGATGTAGATATCAAACACAGTCGGGAATGGATGATTGCGAGTGCAGAGAAAAAGAATACTTTGGGTGCGCCACCTGCATATATGCTAATGCCAGGAAGTAATACTATATTATTTCCCGTGAAGGGGGCAAAAATTCGCCAGAAAGCTGAGTTTGCTAGCCATCATTTTTGGGTAACAAAATATCAGCCTAATGAATTATATGCCGGCGGTGATTATCCCAATCAAGCTGCACCGGGTGAAGGTTTACCAAAATATATTGCTGACAATGAATCTTTGACTGGTGAAGATGTTGTGTTGTGGTACACAATGGGTATTACTCATGTACCTAAACCAGAAGATTGGCCTGTAATGCCTGTTCACAAACTAGGGTTTAAGCTATCTCCTAGAGGATTTTTTAGCCGCAATCCGGCGATTAATTTACCTGAGTAGCCGCCCAAGAAGTGTAGGTTGGGAAGCCACCGCCTTGGACGGGTCTCCCGGCTTGGGGCGAGTGGCGTTTGACGTAAGGAAACCCAACATCAAAATTTAACATAATATCGAAAATTATTGGTATGCTTGGGTTTCACTCAATTAACGATCGCCCAGCTTGAAAAATCTGTTCAGCAGTCAAATTCAATGCTGGAAATGTCGGTGATATAATGCGATCGCTGCCTCGAAATTGGTTAACTTGATACTCATCTTCAACTAAATAATAAATAGAAATAGTCGGTTGTTTGGGATTACCTATGTACCGCTTACCACCCAAAGCTAAATAGTCAACAACCCAATATTCAGGAACACCAAAAGTTTCATAGTCAACTAACTTGTGTGCATAATCATCTTTCCAGTTGCTACTGACAACTTCAATAATTAAAATAACAGATGCAGCTTGAGTCACTGTTGAAGACTTTTTCCACATCGGTTCTGATGAAAGATGCTTTTGATTAATCACTATCACATCAGGTGAATAACCAGACTCTTTATCAGGAATTTTGACGAGTGCTTGCTTGGGTATGATGTAAGGCAGTTTTAATCGTTTAAACTCGAAAGTTACTTCACCAGCTAAAAAACCATTAATCTCTTCATGATCTCCTACTGGCTGCATTTCAACAATCACCCCATCATGTAGTTCATAACATCCGCCGTCTGGCTTCCAATTCAGGAATTCTGCAAAAGTTAGGGTTTTTGGTAAAGCTTGAAACATTGTGCTTGCTCCTGACTCTGATTTCAAGTCTAGCACCACAGTCTTATACCAAGTATTTATATGTGTTCCGTCATGGCGATCGCGCCCCTTCTCTAAATTAAAAACAACTTTTTAATCTCCCTTCGACGGAAAAAGAATAAGAAGTATAAAGAGTAAGAATCTACAGGCTAGGTAATCTTCACGCAACCATAACGAGACGAAAACCAACATCGTTGCCACGAGACTCGCGCGTAATATTAGCGCGACTGGCGGAACGGCAATCCCAGGAATAATTATTCCAACTACCGCCACGCAGCAGCAGCCTTGTGTCATTATCGCTACTTGTTAACCACGCACTACCATCTCTCGGTGCGTCTTGATAGCTATCATTGTATACATCTTGACACCATTCCCATATATTACCACACATATCATATAAACCGAAAGAGTTCGGCGGAAATATTCCTACATTTGTTGTTTCTCTACGAGACTCACCTTTGGGTGCAGAGCCGTAGGGAAAGTTACCGTTGTAGTTCACTAAATCTGGGGTAATGGTTTCCCCAAAATAAAACGGTGTAGTTGTCCCCGCACGACAGGCATATTCCCATTCCGCTTCGCTGGGTAGCCTGTAGGTTTTTCCTGTCTTCTGGCTCAATTTCTCACAAAATTCTACCGCATCATCCCAACTGACTCTTTCTACAGGTCTTTTCTCTCCTTTGAAGTTGGAAGGATTTATCCCCATGATGGCTTGATACTGTTCCTGGGTGATTTCATATTTCCCCATGAAGAAGCCGGGAACTCTCACCTGTCTCTGGGGACTTTCATCTGAGTCTCGGTTTTTCTCGCTTTCCGGTGAACCCATTGTAAATGTTCCCCCTGGTATCTGCACCATTTCTAAGCTGACACCATTCCCTAAGTTTTCAACGAATGATGATTTCACTTCAAGATTACGGCGGTCTACTATTTTCCCAGTTTTATCTACTGTTACGACTTGTGAATTAGATTGCCAGAGACGTGGCACTAAAATTGCTAAACCCAACCCAGCACCCGCAAACCCAACTGTTTGTATTACCTTGCGCCTTGACCAAGGAGTGATGATTTTTGTTGGTGTTGAGGGTGGCTGTGGTGTGGGTACAATTGGCGTTACTTGCTGTTGTGGCTGTAGTGATTTAATTGCTGCCAACGCCTCTACTGCTGACGGGTATCTATCCCGAAAGTAACAACTCACCATCTTATTTAATACATCTGCCAACTTCTCGGTGACATTTGCCCGATTGCGCCAAATCACTTCGTCATCATTGGGGTCTTTTGGTAGTTCGTTGGGTTGTAGTCCTGTTATCGCCTGAATCCCTAACATCCCCACTGCATATACATCGCTGCTTAACTTTGGTCGTCCGCCTGCTTGTTCGGTGGGCATATAACCAAGACTACCAATGACTACACTAAAGCTTGTTTGACCTTGGCTATTCACCATCATGGTGTTAACTTCTTTGACTGCACCAAAGTCAATTAGCACTATTTTACCATCTTGCCGCCGGCGCATTAAATTTTGGGGTTTAATGTCGCGGTGGATGATGTTTTGTTTGTGGACTACTGCTAATATTTCTAATATTTCTTGTAATAGTTTGGTGACTGCTATTTCTGTTAACTTTTGACCAGGAATGATTTCATAGCTTAGGTCTTGACCATCTATAAATTCTTGGACTAGATAAAATTCCCCTTGCTCTTCAAAGTGGGCAAATAGTCGCGGTATTTGGTCACTATCATTGCCTAGGCGATATAATATTTGGGCTTCGCTGTCAAATAATCTTCTAACGATTTCTAATACTTTGGGGTCGGAGTTGGGTTTGAGGTGTTTGACTACACACTGGGGATGGTTGGGTAGGTCTAAATCTTGGGCTAGGTAGGTGTCACCAAATCCACCACTTCCGAGGATCTTTATGATTTTATAGTGGTTGCGGAGGATTGTACCAGTCGTAGGCATGATTTTTGACTTGGCATTGGGGGATTCTGATTCATTCTGCCAAATTCTTGGGTGTTTGGGCAAGTGATTTCACGCAGAGGAGTGGGGAAAAGGGCTATGCAAATAAATCTTTCCAACTAAAACCTCCGCGTCCCTCCGCGCCTCTTTGCGTTCAAAAAAAGTAATTAATACCTATCCATCCCAATTGATAACAAAACTTGCTGAACTTTAAGATTCATGTAATTTAAAAAGCATCAAGTTGTTTTAAGTGCAACCTGAATCATAATCAGGAAGTAGTTTTGAGCGATCGCCACACCAGAAAAACCCCCAAACACCCCACTTCATCAATGCTTCCAGTTTTGGGACAATCAATCAGCATCAATTTACTCATCAAGCACTTATAGTCCCGTTCCGATTTATTTAAGTTTACGAGGGAGAACATATTAATGAAATTAGCTTACTGGATGTATGCTGGCCCAGCCCACATCGGCACTCTGCGAGTCGCCACCTCATTTAAAAACGTCCACGCCATCATGCACGCACCTCTGGGTGATGACTACTTTAACGTCATGCGCTCCATGCTATCGCGGGAAAGGGACTTCACCCCAGTGACAACCAGTGTAGTTGACCGTAACGTGTTAGCGCGTGGTTCTCAAGAAAAAGTGGTAGATAATATTACCCGCAAAGACACAGAAGAACGTCCAGATTTAATTGTCTTAACTCCCACCTGCACCTCTAGTATTCTGCAAGAAGACCTAGGAAACTTTGTCGAACGGGCGCAGATAGAAGCCAAAGGGGATGTGATGCTGGCAGATGTAAATCACTACCGTTTCAACGAACTACAAGCTGCCGATCGCACTCTGCACCAAATTGTGCAGTTCTACATTGAAAAAGCCCGCAAAAAAGGCGAACTACCAACGGCTAAGACAGAAAAGCCCTCCGTTAACATCATCGGAATTTCTACCCTTGGTTTCCACAATAACCATGACTGCACCGAACTCAAAAGGCTGATGGCTGATTTGGGAATTGAGGTAAACGCCATCCTTCCTGAAAGTGCGTCAGTCCATGAATTGAAAAATTTACCTAGAGCTTGGTTTAACCTCATTCCTTACCGGGAACTAGGGCCAATGACTGCTAATTACCTACAAGCAGAATTCGGTACACCCTACGTAGATATCGCGCCAATGGGTGTTGTAGAAACTGCTAGATGTATCCGAAAAATTCAGCAGATAGTTAACGAGCAAGGTGCAAACGTTGACTACGAAGAGTACATCAACGAGCAAACCCTGTATGTCTCTCAAGCTGCTTGGTTCTCCCGTTCCATCGACTGTCAAAACTTGACTGGTAAAAAAGCCGTTGTATTCGGTGACAACACCCACGCCGCAGCTCTGACCAAAATTTTGTCACGGGAAATGGGAATTCGTGTAGTTTTGGCGGGAACATACTGTAAATACGATGCTGATTGGTTTCGCGAACAGGTAAGCGAATATTGCGATGAAGTGCTGATTACGGAAGATCATGGCGAAATTGGGGATGCGATCGCTCGCGCTGAACCCTCCGCCATCTTCGGTACACAAATGGAACGCCACGTGGGTAAGCGTTTGGATATTCCTTGCGGTGTGATTGCTGCACCCATTCATGTCCAAAACTTCCCCATTGGTTACAAACCATTCTTGGGTTACGAAGGTACAAATCAAATTACAGATTTAATCTACAATTCCTTCACTTTAGGAATGGAAGATCATCTATTAGAAATCTTCGGCGGACATGATACCAAAGAAGTAATTACCAAAGGAATTTCGGCTGGATCTGACCTCAATTGGACAAAAGATGGTTCAGCTGAATTGAACAAAATCCCTGGTTTTGTGCGCGGTAAAGTGAAGCGAAATACCGAAAAATTTGCTCGCGATCGCGGTATTAAAGATATCTCGGCTGAGGTACTATACGCCGCGAAAGAAGCAGTTGGAGCTTAGTTTTCTAGGTAGCTAAATTGAGTGAGGAGTAATCATTAACTCCTCACTCATTTACATTGGTTAAGGGACTTCCAGATAAAAAAATATCCAAACTGTAGGGTGCGTCAGTGCGATAAAACCTAACTATACTCAGAAATTATTCATACTGACGCACTCTACCCAACTCATTCACATTTGTTAAGCGCAGCGATCGCCATATTTATTGCGAATTGCGAATTGCGAATTGCGAATTGGTTTTATCTACCTTTTAATAGAGGTAGAAATATTTCCCAAGGGTGTTAAAAACTAGCTAACTCAGTTGTTACGATCACCGCAGCAATAAAAAAATTACTTAAGGTGTTAGTTATGACTGATGAAGTGAAGCCTAATCCTAGTGAAGCTCCTACCCATGATGCACAATTAGTTGCTGAAAGTATAGCTAGTGGTGAAGCAAAAGCACCCCAGGTTGATTTTGAGGCTGACTATGCAGCTGCACAGCAATTGAGTGAAGGTGTTGCAGTGGAAGCAGCTACTACACCTGAAGATAAAAAATCTGAAAGTGAAGTAACAAAAACACAAATTCCATCCACTGGTAACCCTGATGATTATTTAGAATTAGCCGAGGAAGTAGGAGCTTCAAAGAATGAGGCTGTAACTACAGTCAGTGACGATTTAGTCCAAAAAGCTCTGGAAAAAGGTCAACCTAAGAAATAGTCATTAATTGAGTAAATCGACTTTTGGCAAATAGCCCCTAAGCTAGAAACCCGCCTACGCGGGTTTATTTTGTATAGCCAAGATTTCCCATCGTCCATCCAGTGTTTTTAACAATTTTGTACGACTTGCAGCAATTCACTAGGTTTGTGAATTAAAAAATCAGGATTTTGTTTAGCTAGTATTTCCGGAGAATTAAATCCCCAAGTGACGGCAACTACTTTAATATTAGCTTTTTTTGATGCTTCAATATCTCTGGTTTCATCACCTACATAAATAACTGTTTGCGGCTTGAGTTGTTTCTGCTTAAGCACATTATTAATAATGGTGGTTTTGCCGAAAATTGTCACTCCTGAATAGATGAATTCAAATAAATTATCTAATTCATTAATTGTGAGAAAAGCTGTAACGTTATCTTTAGCGTTGGATGTAATAATTCCTAGCTGATAACCATGATCTTTTAGTTCTACTAAAGATTCTTTCATCCCAGGAATTGGTTTCAATCCCTGGATTTTATCTTTTAATTCAGCTTTTACCTTTTTAACTAGAAACGGGATTTTAAATAGAGAAACTCCTGAATATTTAATAATTTCTCTCGATGATAAATTTTTCAGGAGGGTTAATTGATCTGGTGTAATTTGAATATAACCAAACTCGATAGCCAAACGATTGGCAATACTTACAAGTGCATCTACAGTATCTGCAATTGTGCCATCAAAATCAAAGATAATTACTTTCTGTGTCATTACATTGCCTAGATGCGTCAAGATTAGCACGGGCATTCCGTTTTAACATTTCTGGCTTAATCCGCCGCAACGCTGATGCCGGAAATCTTCTTTCCCACTCCTCATTTGAGATTTGCGCTAATTCTATCAGCTTCGGGGCGATATTTTCAGGATAGGGCTGAAAATCTACCACATCTGTGTCTTGCGCAAAACGCTGATTCCAAGGACAAACATCTTGGCATATGTCGCAACCAGCTACCCAACCTTGCATATGGGATGCGATCGCCTCTGGTAATTTTTCTGCCCGGTTCTCAATCGTATGATAAGCTATGCAGCGATTAGCATCTACTACAAATGGCTCGGTAATTGCCCCAGTAGGACAAGCCGCCAAACAACGTGTACAACTACCGCAGTGTTCTGTGTGGGGGCGATCGCTTTCTAGTTCCAGATTTGTCAACACCTCACCCAAAAATACCCAAGAACCATACTCTCTAGTGATCACATTCCCATTTTTAGCAATCCAACCAATCCCGGCTCGTTGCGCCCACACTTTATCTTGGATGGGGCCAGTATCTGCATAGTAACGAGCTTGAACCCGTGGATCTAGGGATTGTAACCAAGTAGCCAGGGCTTTGAGTTTCTTGTGCATCACCTTGTGATAGTCTCTCCCCCAGCCATAACGGGAGATTTTGGCGTACTCTTCCCCTTCAGGGTGTTGGTGGGGGGTGTAGTAATTGAGTGCTACACAAATAAGCGATCGCGCTTCTGGCATGACTAAGTTAACATCCTGACGCTTCGGGTTATTCATCCACTCCATATCAGCGTGATAACCCAGCATTACCCATGCTTGCAGCCTCTCTGCTGCTGTATTATTTCCCCTATCTACAGCAGCAATGCCAACTTTGTGAAAACCCAACTCTTTGGCTTTTTCTTTTACCACACTGCTGCTAACTACGGAACAGTAGTTCATTCGTATAACCAAAATGGCCGTCTATCGATTATACCTAACTCGTTCAATGTTCCCACGTAAAAGCTTGGGAATACATTCTGTCTCTGGTGAGATTTATTTATTTGGTAATACACTCCAATAGCAGCTTTTTTTCTGTCTGCTTTTTGATTTTAATTGATCTTCAGCGATCATAATTTTGGGTACTTTTTATGAAAACTCCTGAATATTCATCTTGTACCGCAAAAACTGCGCCTGAGATTCCAGGAATTACAGAATCTACAATCATAGAGTATTTCACAACTTTAAACGCTGGAAACTTTACAGCAACTGGGGCTTTATTTGCCGCCGAGGGTGTGATGTATCCACCATTTGAATCTGGTATTGTGGGGACAGATGCGATCGCGCGTTATTTACAACAAGAAGCCCAAAATATCAAAGCTGACCCTCACCAGGGAATAGCTGAACCCTTAGAAAATGGGCTGATCCAAATACAAGTTAGGGGCAGAACTCAGACCTCTTGGTGTAGCGTCAATGTCCTGTGGCTATTTATGCTTAACCAGCAACGGCAAATCCTCGAAACTCATATCAAACTTCTAGCATCGCCTCAAGAGTTACTGGCTTTGCGCCCTGAAAAATAGTCACCACATAGGAAGCAGTAAATTAGGACGGGATTAGGTTGTATGGGAGCAGAGGAGATTTTACACCCATACCCAATTCCCAATTCCCCACAACTATTGAGTATTAGCAAGTTCCGGGATAGTGGCTTCTAATTTTAGACAGTTAGCACCATCAACTTGTAACTGATATTCCACTTTATCCATCAAACGACTCATAATCAGCCACCCGTAACCACCTTCTTGTTTGTCTACAGGATTAGGTGGAAAATAAGTAGACAAATCAAAGCCAGTACCGTAGTCCCAAACCTCCAGAGAAATATCTCGCTCCCTGAGTTCCAAACGCAACAAAATAGGTATATTAGACTGCTCCTTGTGAGCATGACGGACTACATTAGAGTAGGCTTCGACCAATGCTAGACGCAAACGACTGGACTGTCTTGACCAATCAACAGATTCCCCCAATTGGATTTTTAGACATCCCAGTAACCAGTTTTCTACAATATTTAAATAATTCAAGTCACTTGGTACGTGCAACTCACTTTTCATCACTTACAAGACCTCCAGAGAGAGTATAGTTTGATCATCTTCTTGTACGGGGTTATCTGCCTGGATGCAAGCTAGTAAATGGTTCAGAGACAGTGGTTGTGGTTCGTCTTGCAATATTTGCCACAGACCATCTTGTTTCAGCATAGAACGACTTACTGGGAAAACGCCATCCACGGTTTTGGCGGCTGATAAGAATTTATTTGATACCATTGCTTCTGTAATTCCATCACTAGCAAGCAGTAATGTATCTCCAGGGGAGAGAACTAAGCGACCTGACTGGGCTTGCCATTCCGGTAATATTCCTATCGGAATACCTCGGACTTTGAGATAGTTTGGTTCTTCTGCTTTTGTCGCTTGTTGTGACCAAACCATTGGATAAATGTGTCCAGCATTCGCATATACCAAATCTCTAGTAGTCGGGGTGAAACAAGCTAAGACAAGAGTAATGAAGCAATTGTTGCTAATTAAGTCCGTACATAAAGCATTATTGAGATTATGTATAACTACATTGGGATCAGCAGGTGTTTCCTGAGATAATTCCCGACGCAATACAGAAATAGCACTAGCCATAAATAAAGCAGCTGGTACACCCTTACCAGAAACATCTCCCACGGCTAACCACAAGTCTCCTTTGGGGTGGACAAAGACTTCAAAAAAATCACCGCCTACTTCTCGTGCTGGGTAGCAGCAAGCTTGTAACTTTCCACCTTTAATATCAGGTAGAGTTTGGCGTAGCAGATTGTTTTGAATTTGGCGAGCAACTTCTAACTCAGCTTTAATTTGCTCTTGCTTTTCCTGGAGACATTGGTAAAGTTTGGCTTGAGAAACAGCTAAAGCGGCTTGTTCTGCGACACCTGTAATTAGTTGAATTTCTTCATCATGCCAAGGCTCATCTTGACCCCATTGGTATAAGGCTAGCACCGCCAATAGGTCTTGTTGGTAAGATAGGGGGACAACTAAGTAGTTACAAGATTTGTCGTCATATATTTCTTGATAAATTTGACATTCATGAGTTGCTAGCACCTTTTCAATTAAGAAACTGGGGTCAAAAGCATTATCGGGAGTATGGAATACTGGATTTTGATAAGAAAACTCATTTGGTAAGAGAAGATCATCTTCTACTGGTTTAAGTAGACAACAAGTAGCATCAAAGGTTTGTCCAATGGTAGCGACAATCTTTTGCAGCATACTTTCATAATCCAATGACTCTCGAATAGCTGTTGTCACTGCATTAAATAAAGATTCCCGCCGTAAAGCTCGACTTAACTCTTGGGTACGCTTTTTGACTATGCGATATGTTTCAGTAGCCTGCTCAACTAGAACTTTTAACCGTTCTGGATTCCAAGGTTTGGTGATGTACTTGAAGACTTGACCAGAGTTAATGGCATCTACCAAATCTTCGACATCAGTAAAACCAGTTAGTAAAATCCGAATGGTGTCAGGAAATCGCTCTACTGTTTGACTGAGAAATTCCGTACCGTTCATTTCTGGCATTCGTTGGTCGGAGATAATGACCGCCATTTCTCCTTCTTTCTCCAGAATTGCCAATGCGCCACGGGCATTATTGGCTTTGTATACTTGAAAATCTCGCCTAAAAGTGCGGTAGAGTAAATCTAAGTTATCTGGCTCATCGTCTACGACCATGAGCTTAAGTCTTTCTACCTCGGTTTGCGTCATATTTGACTTTTATTTGCAGGTAAATCTGTGGCAAAATAGTATAATTTTGATCTTGCCCAACTAAAAAGTTACTGAAAAAGCAGTTTTTTCCAGCAAAATCATTTGTTTTTACGAGTATAACTTTACTCTCGATTTTCTGTACCCTTGTATTGAATTTCAGGGGGTGAAATTTGAGAAAATTGAGAGATTAAATTTATCCGACTAATCCAGAGCGTAAGGCACGGACAGCAGCTTGGGTGCGGTCATCAGCGCACAGCTTATTCAAAATATTGCGGACGTGAGTTTTAACAGTCCCAACAGTGATGTAGAGACGTTCGGCAATGAGTGCATTGCTGCAACCCTCGACAATTAACTGTAAAACCTCTAATTCTCTTTCTGTGAGGGTGTAGGAGTCAGGATTTGCCTGATTATCTGGAGAGTCGGGGTGTGAGCCAATATATTTGCGATCTGCTGCCAAATTGTCGGGCTGGGGCGGATTTTGTTGTGCTTGTTGTAATACAATGCGAGCGATCGCCGGATCGATCCAAGCATTGCCATCGTGAGTGACTCTCACCGCTTCCAACAAATTATCAAACTTAATATCTTTCATACAGTAGGAATCAGCCCCAGCCGCAAAAGCCGCTAACACCGCTTCTTTATTATCTTGAAGCGTTAAGATTAATACTTTTGTTTCTAGCTCGTCTCCATTCCTAATGGCATTGAACTCCCGTGTAAGTTCAATGCCATCTTTATCCGGTAATCCAATATCGACAATAGCAATATCTGGATGTACCATTTTTAACATTTTCAATCCTTCGACAGCATTAGCCGCTTCTCCGACAATTTCAATTTCTTCATTTTGTAGCAGAGCTGTGCGAATACCCATACGGGTAAGGTCGTGATCTTCAATCAGCACAATCCGAATTTTATTCATAGTCAACTTCTACCCGTTACGCTGCCTTAACTTTAAAACTGAGTTTACTAAAAAAGACTTAATAGATGCAGTGTGAACTACCTACACTGACCTTGCGGTACAGTGTAGGCTTCCCAATTCATTGGGGACTGCCTCAACCTTAGTGGATTTTTTACGTCCTGAAGATTTTGGTCTTACATCCCCTCCAAGGGCAGAGAAGCTCGTTCCTAACTCCAAAAGTCGCAATCCTTCATTTTTAATATTTATCGCAGCGTTAATGTCTCTATCGTGTTGCTTTGTGCAGTGTGGGCAATCTACAAACCTAACACCTAAAGAATCATAGCCTTTCTGTAGCATAGGAATAGGTAGTAGAGTCTCACTACAAAGTTGAGAAGATGGGAAGAAGCGACCTATTTCAATATAGATATGTCCAAAACTCTCAGTTTTGTATTTGAGCATGGTTTGAAACATTCCCCATCCTTGGTCTGATATCGCTTTTGCCAAGTTAGGATTTTTGACCATGTTCTTAACTGCTAGATTTTCTATACAAATAACTTGGTTTTCGTATGCTATTTTGCGAGATAGCTTGTGTAGAAAATCTTCTCTAACTCTAGCTATTTTACTAGAGACTTTTGCAACTAAACGTTTTGCTTTACGACGTTTGTTAGATGTTTTATCAGTTTTTTTAGCGAGTTTTTTCTGTTTGCGTTTTCTATTCTTTTCTAATTTCGCTAATTGTTTTTTTGGAAGGTCATATTTAGAACCTTCGGAAGTTATAGCAAAATTCTTTAACCCTAAATCAACTCCTATAGCCTCTCTAACTGCTACGACTGGGGTATCTTCCTGGTTAAATAGTATAGACGCATAATATTTACCATCTGCATTTCTCGATATTGTGACAGTCGTGAATTTAGCGTCAGGTAGTTGTTTGTGAAACACAGTTTTCATTAACCCCAGATTACCGGGAAACTTAATAACAGAATCCTCTGGCATCAGTTTTATATTTTGGGGGTATTGAATCGATTGCTTACCATGCTTAGGTTTAAAGTTAGGGAATTTAGTACGCCCCTCAAAGAAATTGACAAACGCACTTGAAAGATTGAACGTTACTCGTTGTAAAACTTGGCTGTAAGCTAGTCCCAACCATTCAAATTCTTTTTTTAGTCCCGGAAGCAACTTATCCATAGCTGCTTTAGAAAGCCCTTTGCCTGTTTCTTTGTACGCGGTGGTTGTTGCATTAAGCATATAATTCCACAACCATCTAGTATTACCAAAACATTGAGCTAGATATGATTCTTGCTCATCAGTGGGATAAATCCTAACTTTAATTGCTCTATACATGGTATCGACCTTACCGTGTTTACGTATTCATGGTAACACATATTTTGATGATTGTTTCACCAAAAAACATCATATTTTGCTCGTTTCGTCGTCGTAGTCTTCCCGGTTTTCGCTGCGCTCAAATATGGTCAGACTACACTCCGGGCGAGTACGCCCCGCTTCGCTAACAACTCACGCGCAATTCATCTCGACACTGACCTGAGTACAGGTACAGTGTGAGCCTTCTTGCTGTTCAAGGTAAATAATTGTGTACGCAGATAAATATAGAATGTTTACCATTGAGTGCATTTGTAGGGACATAAGGCACTACGCCTTAACCACGCTATGATACTAGCCTCTTGATTAGTAGAAAGGGGATGATCTTGCTAAGAATTTATCAAAAATCGATGATAAAACTCTGCTGATGAATTATAAGCTTTTTTTATCATCGGCAGTAGGCAAAAAAACTATCTAGCGCATGGGGTCATTTTCACCAGATGGATAGTTTCCCTATTTTTACTTTGGCCAAAAAGTAAGAGACACCCTATTAAAAAATTTGATAAACTATCGTTCTAGATCATCTGGTGTGAGACTAATTCAGATAAAGGCTATGTTTCAAACCCCTAAAGTGTTTTCGGTTTTGGGAATACCTGTTCATGTGATGAATGACTATCCAACTTGGTTGCTAGAATGCTGGCAACACAGCCGAGGGACTCATGTCATCACCCTCAATGCAGAAATGACTATGCAAGCACAGCAAAATCCTACTTTGGCAAAAATCATTCAAAGTGCGGAATTAGTTATTCCAGATGGTGCAGGGGTAGTTCTGTATTTAAGATGGCTACTGTGGCAAAAGATCAACCGTTGTCCAGGTATTGAACTGGCAGAAATGCTGTTGCGTGGGATTGGGCAACAGCAGACAGACAAAACAATATTTTTCTACGGTGGTGCGCCAGGAGTAGCGGCAAAAGCAGCAGAGTTTTGGCAGCAGCAAAATCCTGGTTTGAATATAGCTGGTAGTCATTCTGGCTACCACACTGCTGAAGAAGAACAGCAACTGCAACAAACTTTAGCGCAATTGCAACCGCAATTAATTTTGGTGGGTTTGGGTGTACCACGTCAAGAATTATGGATTGCCCAAAACCGTCATTTGTGTCCCCAAGCCATTTGGGTGGGTGTCGGTGGCAGTTTTGATATTTGGTCAGGGACAAAATCTCGTGCGCCGTCTTGGTTGGGTAATAACAATTTGGAATGGTTGTATCGACTTTATCAAGAACCTTGGCGTTGGCGGCGGATGTTGGCTTTGCCCCAGTTCGCGGTTAAGGCTTTTATTTATCGCTTGACAGCTAAGGGTGCGACTTAAAAAATCAAAAATCAAAAATCAAAAATCAAAAATAAATTTTGAGTGTTTAATTTGTGATTCCTAGGTATTTCCTGGGAATCATTATTTTTAGTCATTAGTTATTGGGTATGGGATTTTCTCCCCAATTCCCAATTCCCAATTCCCAATTCCCAATTCCCAATTCCCAATTCCCAAT